>JAVEVM010000034.1:0-10716 GCA_034005055.1 Desulforhabdus sp.
GGGCTCGTCCAGAAACAGAACTTCCGGCTCCAGGGCAAAAGCACGAGCCAGGCTGGTGCGCTGTGCTTCTCCACCTGAAAGGACGCGTGCAGGCCGTGAAGCCAGATGGGAAATGCCGAACCGATCCAGCCACTGCCTTACCCTCTCCACCGCATCGCGGTGAGGAGCTCCTCTGATCTTCAAACCGGCCATAATGTTCTGCCGCACCGTTAAGTCCAGCAGAAGCGGCTCCTGAAAAACCACCGCCATCTTTCTGCGCAGCCGCAGAGCGTTACCGTTGTCGGCTGCTTCTCCATCGATGCGGATCATGCCTTCCGTTGGTGTCTGCAGAAGAGCCAGCGTCAGCAACAAGCTCGATTTGCCGGCACCGTTGGGTCCCACCAGAGCGAGTACCTCACCCTTGTGAATGGTCAGATCATTGACATGGAAGATTTCTCTGCCGCCAAGGCTCAGCCGCAGGTTTTCAGTGTGGAGCATTGCTTCGGTTCGGCTCATGGCTGCCTCCTCCTTTGCTGCAGATAGCTCAAACCCGCCACGATGCAGAAAGTAAGGAACAGTAGAATGATGCTGAGAGCGGTAGCCAGTTCGAACCTGCCCTTGGATACCTCCAGAACCGTTGCCGTCGTCAGGACTCGAGTGTAGCCTCGAACGTTTCCACCGACCATCATGGACGCCCCGACTTCGCTTATGACTCCGCCAAATCCTGCTATTATCGATGCCAGGATCCCCAACCTCGCTTCCCACAGCAGCAAAACGAGGTATTGCGGGCGAGTCGCACCGAGAGCCAGGATCTGCAGGCGCAGCTTCGGATTCACCGACTGAACAGCCGCGAGGCTGAAGCCGGCCACTATAGGTGTGGCGATGATGGTTTGGGCGATAATCATCGCTGTTGGGCTATAGAGAATGCCGAAGAAGCCGAGAGGCCCGTATCGAGTCAGGCAGAGCCAGGTGGCCAGGCCCACCACCACCGGCGGAAGGCCCATGCCGAAATTGACCAGACTGACTGTGAATCCTCGGCCGAAAAATCTGGTCAAGGCCAAAGTCGTACCGATAGGAATTCCGATGAGGACGCTGATAAGGGTTGCGGTTCCCGAAACCTGAATGGTGCGCAACGTTATGTTGATCACATCCCGATCCAGCGTGACGAGTAACCGCAATGCCTCGATCAAGCCCTCAAAAAGAACGTTCAAGAGCCAATCCTCCTTCCCGTATTGAAGCTACAGCTGCTTGCCAGCATCGGGAAAGAACAGAGATTGACCGAACTTATTCTTGCCGAATTCGCCAATCATTTTCTGGGTTTCAGGAGCGACCATGAATTCAACAAAAGCCTTGCTGCCGGCCGCATTCACCTTGGGGAACTTCTCGGCATTGACTTCCATGACATGATAGATGTTGAGCAGCCCTTTGTCTCCTTCCGAGAGGATTTCCTGCTTGATGTTGGCCTTTTGAGCAAGATAGGTTGCGCGATCCGTCAGGGTATAACCCTGCTTTTCCGAAGCCATGAGAAGGGTTGCCCCCATGCCCTGTCCCGATTCCTGGTACCACTTTGCACCCGACGGCTCGATCTCGGCCTTTTTCCAAATGGAGAGCTCTTTTTTATGGGTGCCCGAATCATCGCCGCGGGAAACGAAGATGGCCTCCTTTGCAGCAATAGCCTTGAAGGCGTCGACACTTGACTTGCCCTTGACGCCCGCGGGGTCGTCGGGAGGTCCCGTGATCACAAAATCATTGTGCATGACGAGTTGATAGTTGACGACGGCACCTGAATCGACAAGCTTCTTTTCAGCTGCCGGAGCGTGGGTTAGCAATACATCCGCTTCGCCTCTCTCGCCCATGGCAAGTGCCTGGCCGGTGCCGACGGAGATGGTCTTTACCCGATAGCCCGTTTTCTTCTCAAATACTGGAATCAGGACGTCGAGCAGTCCCGAATCTACGGTGGAGGTAGTAGTAGAAAGGATAAGGTCTTTGTTTTTCGGTTCCTGACTGCCGGCTGCCAGCACCGGAGCCGCTGCAAGCACAGTCAGACCGATCAGCACCATTGTAAAACAGAGCGTTCTTTTCATTGTCACTTGTCCGCCTCCTTTTCTGGTCGATTTCATTTAATAAGCTCAGTAAAAGCGATTCAAAAAATCTGCCAAATTTGACGTAGCGGCCATTAAAAAACTAGAGCCAATCCCATAAACCTGTTGCGGCTGCAAACCTGATAATTATCACCCCCTTTGACTACCGGTACGGCTCATAAGCGTACCCGAGCGGCAGCACTCCCGGTGTTAATGAAATAGCTGCGCAAATAGAAAGCCAGATCTGCTTGCGTGTGACAATTATGACATAACGCGGCGACTGACACAATAGTTGTCTGCATCATGGTCGGAGCTGGGCTTTTGGCCTATTCCGCAAGCAAGCAGCGCCGCCGTGAAAGTCGGCGCTAGGAGCTTGTCCGGGAATGCCTCTTTGTCATTTTCGAACGGAGCGTAGCGTAGTGAGAAATCTGTAAAATCAGCCACTTGCAAGCACTAGATTTCTCGCCTTCGGCTCCAAATGACAGTTCTCGGAATAGCTCCTAGGCTGTTCCTACCCCTATCCCAATTCTGCTATAGTGCCTCCGGTGGCATCGAGTATTTTGCGGCATTATTCTATTGGTATCTCACCTGAGGCGGTCTAAGACAGAGGAGAAGACAATGAGCGGGACAAAGGAATCGGCGAAGAATCGAAAAGAACGGCTTGCAAACATTCTTACGGCCTTACGTCGGAAATACCCTGAGGCGCCCCTGGCCCTGCACTTTGGAAACGGTTTCGAGCTGCTGGTGGCTGTTATTCTTTCAGCCCAGTGTACCGATGAGCGGGTCAACCGAGTGACTGCAGAGCTTTTCAAAAAGTACAGATCTGCCCAAGATTACCTGAATGCGCCAAGGGAGCAGTTGGAAGAAGAAATAAAACCGACCGGCTTCTTTCGGAACAAGGCAAAGTCGCTCCAGGGCTGCTGTCGGATGCTTGTCAATGAGTATAAGGGGGAAGTGCCGAAGGATATCGACCGGCTGGTTAAGCTTCCCGGCGTTGGGCGCAAGACTGCTGCCATGGTCCTGGGCAACGCCTATGGTCTGCAGGAGGGTATAGCGGTGGATACCCATGTGAGCAGAGTCGTTCAGCGGGTGCAGCTCGCTTCGGCGACGACGCCCGATAAGATCGAGCAGGAGCTCATGAAGATGGTGCCCCGGGATCAATGGACCTGGTTCAGTAACGCTTCAATTCTTCATGGGCGCGAAACCTGCACCGCCAAAAAACCGAAGTGCGGCATCTGTCCGATTGAAAAATGGTGCCTCTTTCCGGATAAGAATCTGTGAAACGATGGCCTTTCAGTTGCCCATGAACTTCAGCACCAGAATGCTCACATCGTCGTCGAATTCGGTTTCTTCGGTAAATGTCTTGACCTCGCTGTAGATCTTCTTAGTTGTTTGCTTTGCAGAGCTCTTCGCGCAACCTGCCAGGGCTTCATAGAAGCGGTGTTTTCCGAACAGCTCGCCGCCAGGATTTTGAGCCTCCAAAATCCCGTCTGTGTAGAGCACTACTTTGTCCCCCGGCTGCAGGCTCTTTTCCTCGTGTTTAAAAATGCTGCCGTTGCCGAAGCCGATGGCGGGACCGTGCAGATCAAGTACTTCGATTTCTCCATTTCTCCGCAACAAAACCGGTGGTGGATGGCCTGCCGAACCGTAAGTGAGGGTGCCTTGCGAAAGGTTGATAGTCATATAAAGTAATGTGAAATAGGTGTCGAAGTGCTCAAAGGGGAAGGCCTGTTCCAGGCTGTCGAGAATCTTTTTGGGCGAACGCCGCTTCAAGTGATGTTTAGATAGATTCTTCTTACTGTGCAGAAACTGCGATACTGAAACCGCCACCAGCGCAGCCGAAACGCCGTGGCCGCAAACATCCAGAATATAGATATCGACACGATCATCGCTCGGGTAATGAATATTGAAGATATCTCCACCGATCTGCCTGCTTGGCTCGAAATGCCAGGCCATTTTGACTGCGCCGTTGGCCGGTGGAAATTGGGGCAGCAGACTGCGTTGGATGCCGGCCGCAGCTTTCAAATCACGCTCGATTTGGTCTTGTCTCTTCTGCAGCTCCAGTTTTTGTGTCTCCAGCTCAGTGACGTCATAGAGAATCAGAAGGATCATCTTACGTCCCTGAAAGGTGATGTGCCGCGTACTAATGTCCAGATATTTGACAACCGGTTTGCCGTCGATATAGAAAGCCCGCTCCATCCTCATGTTGTCAACGGGGATTTTCTCCACCATGGTTCGTAATGCCGCGCGCCGAAGCACACAGCTCTCACAGTGAGTGGTCTCTCCGCAGGGCTTTTCTTCCTCGACGGAAAAGGCACAGCTGGTAGCTTTGCCGAACTTGCTCACCAAAACGTTTTCCTCGGATTTTGAGAAGAGCTGCAGAAACGTATCGTTGAAATGATTGATTTGCAGGTTTTCGTCGGCGATAAGAACGGCTGAATTCATATTGTCGAGAAGCAAGTTCAAGAACTCGTTGGATTCTCTGAGGTCGCTGAAGTGTGTCTCCATTATAGAAATTCCTCAAAAATTGAGATCGCTTTTGCTTATATATAAACCAGTTGCCTGGCGTTGACTAGCTCTTCACATGCCCGTGCTCATGGCCTTGTGCGTACCCGATTCGGGCACGGGCACGCACACGGGCACGGGCACGAGTTTCGTGGCCACTTAGGGGCTGAACGGTTAAGTTGAGACATACAGACAAACGCACTTTTCCCTTTGCTGAACATAACGACCTGCCGAGAATGCCTCGAAATGCTCGAAGAAATTTTCGCAATTCCGTTCACCGTGCTCCCCTCAGCTTCATTGCCGCGCAAGAATTCTTGAAAGCGTCACAAAGGCCCCTGCTTGTTCTATGCTCGAACACTTCTCCGCCGGATGTGATTCCCCTGATTAGGCCGTCGTGAAGGAATCCCTGCAGGAGCATTTTGCCGACCTCCAGTCTGTCTCCCACCTGCTCCGGGTGTGGCGACTTGAAGGGCGAGGGTTGCGGCACATCCACGCCGACGTCCAAAAGGGATTTCATAAAGTTAAGAACCCTTCCGAGCCTCAAAAGGGTAACGGTGTCGTCTCTGGAGGTTTTGTGCGAGAGGGGGATGGCTGTGGCGCGCATGAGGCTGAAGCTTTTGGGAAGGATTCCCATTCGCGCGCATTTTCTGAAATCGGGGCGTCCCGGCGAAGGGTAAAAGACCGATATGCCTGCGAGGACCCTCTTTTCGGCAAAAAACAGCAAATCCTGCAGTGAATCATGAGGATTTTGTCCGGGAGCGCCGACGATAATATAGCCTACCGCCTGCAGCCCATACTTTTCAGCGGCAAGCAGGGCTTTTTCAACGGCTGCCGTGACGTTGGGCCGGCAGAACTTTTGGAGCTGCCGATGGGAGGTGGTGCCAAGCGACAGGTTCAAGGTTTTGAAGCCTGCCGCTGCCATTGCTTTTATTACTTCGTCATCAAGAGTGGGCGGAAAGAGTCCGTTCATGGCTCTGAGCTCCAGGTTGTGATTGCCGAAGAGCTCTCTTATTCCGTGCAAGAGCTCAAGAAACCAGCTCTTTTCCATAGAGATGTTTTCGTCTTCGAAGTCTATAAAACCTGCGTCGAGCTCGGAGACAGCCAGTCTGATCTCTGCTAAAACAGATTCCACGTCTCTGCGCCGATAGCGGCTGTAGGAAGAGTTACCCACCGAGCAGTAGCTGCATCTCAGGGGACAACCTCTGCTGGTACAGATGACCGTACTGCCCCGTGATCTTCGCCGGTAGAACTGTCCCTTGATCAAATGCAAAGCCGGCAGCGGAAGATCATCCAATTTTTCGATTAGAGTCGGACTGCTCCAATGGATTGTTCCATCGGCTGCCCGAAAAACTATGCCGGGAACGGATTTCACTTTTTCATCGTCCGGCAGCGCCTTGGCCAATTCGACCATCGCCGCCTCGCCTTCCCCGCGAATGACATAATCGATTTCGCCACACTGTAGAACCGCCTGGGGTAGTACCGTGGGGTGATGTCCGCCCAGCACTATTTTGCTCTCCGGCAGTGCCCGCCTGACGATCCCGGCAACCTCCAGGGCTTCTTCGGAATAGGTGGTAAATAGAGAAGATATGCCGACCAAACGAGCGTTCGATTTTTTTGCTTCTCGTTCAATGTACTGGTGGCTGTAGCCGAAATATCTGAACTGATGAAACAGGGCGAAAGGAGAAATGTCCTGCATAGCGTAGTATTTTTCAAGATAGGACATTTCCCGGGGCAGGGGAGTTGGGCGCGATCGGTCCGTGGCGAGGCAATCCAGCAGGCGGACCGAAAAACCCGCCCTGACGAGTGCTGCGGCAATGCATGCGAGCCCGTATGGAATGGTTCTTTTGGACGTCAGGTAGAAGTCTCTGATGGGGGGCTGAATAAGGAGTACATCAACCATGGCGCAAGCATCACCTGCTCCGGCCGATTTTACCGGCAAGCGATTCAGAGCTTTCCGTTAGTCTGGTTCTTTCGGGAGGGAAATCCAAACGACCGGCCGGTCGGTTTTGGTCCACTCAGCGTCGGCCTCCCGGTCGTTCTGCCAGATTTCCCAGCCCTTGCCTGCCGATCGCCATATGAGAATCGGGAAATCCCGCCTGTCCGGTCGATCGGTTCTGGCCACGGGCTTCCATTTCCTGACTATTTCCGCCATCTTCGATCTGCGGCTTCCCAGCGGATCGGCCCCTTTAAGGAAAGGATTCTTCATGGTCTTTACTCGCAAACGGCGACTTCCTCGCCTGAGGTGATTTGCAGCAACTGATCCACCGTGACCGGGACTGCCGAATGGTCGTTGCCCGCTGCGGCGTACACTTTGGGGAAGCGCCGCATGGAGGTGTCAATCATGATGCGCAGTCCGGTCGGAAGCAGGAACGGACAGACACCGCCGGGCGCATACCCGGTGAACTTGATCACTTCATCGGCCTCGGGCAGCCGGACTTTACCCTTTAACTGAGCTGCCTTTTTGAGTCTGGAGCCCTTGATCTTCAAATCGCCGCAGGTGACCACCACGACGGGCTCTCCTCCAATGATGAACAGGATCGTCTTGGCAATCTCTCCCACGGAGCATCCAACAGCTCGCGCGGCCTTTTCCGAATTGGGCGTGGGCTCTTTGAACTCCCACACATCAATGTTTATGGCACTCAGATAGGCTTTTACCTCATCGATTGTCGGCATGTTCAATCCTTTCGGGTAACAGCGATTCAGGGCTTTGCAAGTGGGCGGCGATCTGCGCTGACAGCATGCCGGCAAACATGAGCGCGCAGCCGAGAAGGCCTCTAAGCGAAAGGATTTCGCCCAGAACAAGGTAACCGCCTATGGCCGCAAACACGGTTTCCATGCTGAGCAGTATCCCTGCGTGAGCCGGATTGGCGTCCCGCTGAGCCACTACTTGCAGAGTATAGGCCACACCGACTGAAACGATGCCGCCGTACAGAATGGGCATGCAGCCCTGCACCAGACCGGCCAATGTGACAGTCTCGATAAAAGCAGCCGTGAGCAAGCTCAGCAGCGCGCAAAAAGCGAACTGCATCAAAGCCAATTTTAAGGAATCCATCTGCGGCGACAGCCAGCCCAAAATAAGAAGATGCCCGGCCCAGAAAAACGCGCCGATCAAAACCAGCAGATCACCTTTGGCCAGGGCAAAGTCCTCGCTCACACTCAGAAAATACAACCCGACTGCGGCCAGCAGTGCTCCCGTCCAGGTTCCTCCCGGCACCCGCTGATGCCACAAAAGGCCGAGAATGGGTACCAGGACGACATAAAGGCCCGTTATAAATCCGGCTTTTCCCGCTGTCGTATAAACCAGTCCGATCTGCTGGAGAGATGCCGCTATAAACAGAATGATTCCGGTCAGACTGCCTCCGAGCAGCATCTTCTTAAGGCTCGCTGTCGGCAGAATGCGGTCGGGCAGATTGCGTCGATACTTTTGCGTCAATACCAATAGAGGCAGCAAAGACAGACCGCCCAAAGCAAACCTGATTCCGTTGTAGGTAAACGGGCCGACATAATCCATGCCGATTCGCTGAGCCACAAAAGCGAAACCCCACAGGGTTGCAGTCAACAGCAACAGGGCGTCGGCTTTAACTGTTCGAATATGCAATTGGCTCCTTCACAAATTCAGTTGCTTCACGTCACTTAGTCCGGTCCTGAAAGGGTTTGGAACAAGAAAAGCTATCTGACTGTGCTGCCAGAGTCAAGCGGCTTCCTAATGAGATAAACATTGCTTGACACTCTGACTTTTTGTGATATACGAGTAAGTTAAATATTTTTTAGGGGCTGGGTTCGGTATTTTGGGGCTTTCGCAGAATCGATCCTGCGTTTGACGAGAACGATTTTAGGGTGCTCACAAAGTAACGCGCCGGCAGTATCACAAGAAAAGCAGCAAAACGAAAGGATTTAGAAATGCCGGAAGGCCGAGTGAAATGGTTCAATGACAAGAAGGGGTATGGTTTTATTGAAACCACGGATCAGGGGGATGTTTTTGTTCATCACAGTGCCATCGTCTCTGAAGGTTTCCGCTCCTTGAGCGAGGGGGAACGGGTCAGTTTCGAGGTGGAACGTGGACCCAAGGGCCCACAGGCAGTAAAGGTCGTGAAGTTAGGCTGAGCATTCCTGAAATCTCGATTGAGTCATCCTTTTGGCCAGGGACCACCCCCTGGCTTTTTTTATTCCCAGCGGTGGGGATTCGCAGATTGAAAACGCAATCAAATGTCTTGCTTTTGATGGCTCTCCAACTCCCGGATCTTGTTGTCGATCGCTTTCCCCCATCCGTTTGCCTCCGCTTCGTCCAAGTCGAATTCCTCGCTGGTGGCGCTATGAACGGAAAGAAGCTGCAGTCCGGTTTGAATGGCTGATCGCAGCCAGTTGCTCCAATGCTCCATCGCATTGGCATCCTCGCTCAGAAGCTCATTCAGGGAAACCCGCGAAGAAGAGCCGATCAATTCCAGATCGCTGTTTATTTCGTCCACCAGAGTCTGATCCAGGCGCGGGCGTCTGATGAGAATGGAAGGTGTGATCACTTCCAGATAGGTTAAGAACGAATCCGTTGGGAGCAGCTTCGGATGGCAGATGACGCAGCGCTCGGTATCATGTGGGATGGTGCTGTTTTCGGCGAATCGATTCTGTCTGGCTATCTCCTTAAAATGGGCGATAGTGTATGCGAGATTTGCAGCTTGTTGGGCACTCATCGTCACTTGGTATCCTCCCGTATCGTCTTCCATCGCGTCCGGCGACAACAAATCCGGACGCATACACTCTGGATTTATTCCTCGTCTGAGTCCGGACCGTTGCGCTTTTTCAAAAAGTCTTCAAACTGAACCACTTTTGACGACAATCCGGGCTGCCGTATGATCTTCTCTTTCTTGATCGTTTCAATGGCTTCGCGCAGCTTCTGGTCTTCTTGAACCAGTTGCTCGATTTGCTTTTCCCGCTTCTGCCAGGCCTTCATCAGGTCGGCCGTAGGGAGCTCGACTCCTAGCAGGGCTCCGAGTATACGCAGCAATTCGGCCGCAATGAGCTCGTGTGGGCCGCTCAGGTAAAAGGGCAAATGTGCCCACAAGCTCACACACGGGATATCCAATTCTTTGGCTTCAGCCATAATGGCAGAATGAATGGCACTGGGGCCGGTATATTCGATCAGCTCGCAGCCCAATTCACGAACCCGATTATAACTTCCCGAATCTTGCACTACGCTCGTTATCAGGGTCTCGTCATGAAAGATCTGATCGAGCAGGCTCCCCATGAGATAAATCTCCCGGCACCCCCAGCCTTTCAGCAACCGAACCAGCTCTTGTGCAAAAGAGCGCCAGGCGAGAGACGGCTCGGGGCCGTGTCCCAGCAGAATGGGGCTGCTCGATTCATCTGCCCGGGCGAGGGAAAACCGGTAACGAGGCCACTCCATCCGGTGGACCTGTCCATGCCGAACACTGATCCGAGGTCGCACCGATTCGGTGTGCCAGAAGCCGTCCAGGTCCCAAACGGCCGCCGTTTGGTGAGGCATCAGGTTTTTCAATTGCGCAAGAGTGAATTCAATCAGTTTGCCGGCATCGGGCCACCCGGAAAAACCGAGCACCGCCTTGTCGATCAGCACTGATTCTTTGAAAGTCTGAATTTTCATAGGTCAGGTTACCTTTTATGACGCTTTCGACAAGCCTGCCGATCAGATCAGATCCAGGCTTTTCAATTCCATTACGAGTTGGCAACAATCACGGGCGGTCCAGTGGGCGCCGCTTTCGACCAAATCCTTATGGGATGCGTTGCCGCTACATACACCGGCCGTCATTACGCCTGCGCGTATCCCCGTTTGAATATCGATGGGATGGTCGCCTACCATCAATGCCGAGCCCGGCTCGACCGCAATCAACCGCAGGGCTCTCAGCAGATGATCCGGGTCCGGTTTAACCTGAGGGACATGGTCCCGGCTGAGAAAACCGCAACAATGATCTTCCAGATCCGGGAAAACAATTCGCACCGCCTGTTCACAGTTCCTTGTGATGATTGCCGTCTGGATTCCAGCGCGCTTAAGCTCCTCCAAAATAGTTCGGCTGAAGGCGAACAGACGTCCTCTGCGAGCGGCTTCAAGCTCCATATCCAGGATCAAGGCGTGGGCGCTCTTTTGGAAATCGCCGCAGGCTTCGGGGTTGACTCTGCTCAT
>JAVEVM010000035.1:0-10707 GCA_034005055.1 Desulforhabdus sp.
CCTTCGTCTTATCGTTCGTCATGCAGGATTAAACTGATGGTAATTCAAAGGGCCAGATACCAAGAAACAGATCTCCTCTTGCACGAGCCATTAATCCGACATTTGCGAACAATGGTCGGAGTCAACCGTAGTATCAATCGTAGCGTCGTTGGCCTTTTTCCACTTCCTCAGCGTTGCCTCTTGACATTCCATGCACTCGTTCTGTCTACGGGCAATATGGCATAGAGACATCATTACTATGCCGACCGAAGCACCTAGAAACAAGCCAAGAAAAAATGCTATCCACACTACGTTCGCCTTCTTTCCTGCTAACGGCTATCTTGCAAAGAAGCTGCTTAGCCAAGCAAAAAGATTAGCTGCCAAGAAAACAGTCACAGCTTCTTGTGTTGTTCCCAATGGCTTGGACATGTACCTCTCAAATGAGGCGCGCAGAGACGCCAAGTCCATGTACTTTTCGATAAGGGCTGGTTCTTTCATTATGATTTTTTCTAAAAGCTCTTTTTCGTTATCGAGCAGTTTGAGCTTAAAGTTGGCGCTGAGATTCCCTTTGCTGAGTCTTTCCAATACATCTGAGGGTAAAGTCCCCTGCATAGCACGCCTTAGGATTGCTCTGTTCCAACCATCACGGAACCGATGTGAAAGCGGCAAAGCCAGGCAAAACTCCAGCAACCGCCGGTCAAAGAAGGGCAGGCGCATCTCCAGCGAGAATGCTGCAGCAGCCTTATCAAAATGTTCAGGCCCCTCAAGAAGCATACCTGACATGAGGCTCATTCGATGCTCTTCTCTGGCTGATATAAGCTTTCCGGATTTACCATTATTTTGAGCTCCCTTGTTAACTGTCATCTTTTTGGCAAAATTGAGATTAAGCGTATTCCTCCGGTCAAAGCTTCGCCTTCTTCTTCGAGTAACTTTCGTAATCATTTCTTGAACAAAATCGGGAAATAGGGGGCTGAAGCCATATTTCCAAATCGTTGTTACCGCAGACGCATCTATCTTTTTAGAATGGGCAATGGCTTCTTTAATCAGCTTGCCCCATTTTAATCTCGAGGCCAGGTAAGCAAGGTACTCATACCCATACGATACGGTGGTGTCGCCGTCGTATCCACTCAGAAGAATCCGTACATTCTCCTGCTGTGCGGCTTTACAAATAGCCCAATCTAAATAGAAATTGAATGCTGGATTGGGTGCATCAAGGTGCCACATGACTTGATGTAAATCGAGCAACGGGCTCATTTGATCCAAATGAATAAAATGCGGTTCTATTTGAGCTTTATAGCGCGAAACGACACAGTCGATATAGAGCCGTTCATCAATCCTTGCATCGATCTGCGCGATGGAGGGAAAAACAGCTGAGAAGGTATGAAGGTGTGGAGTCTTTTGGTTACCGCTAAGTATCCGAGAGGCACTGCATGTGATAGAGGAAGAGTCCAAGCCGCCGCTCAAGAAGCAGCCTACGGGGAACGAGCTGCGGAGTCTGCACCTTATCGTTTCCTCAAAAAGGTTTCGAAAGGCATCAACGTAGTCCTCATCTCTGCTAAATCGAAGCTCCCGAGAAGGGTCCAGGGACCAATAGGTGCGCTTGCTTATACCTTTGCGACTGACGCTCAAGCTGTTCGCCTCAGGCAACCGTTGTATTTTTTTGTAAAAGGTATCCGTCCTGTTTTCGAAATTTCCCATCAGATAATCGGCCACCTTTAAGTCATTGAGCTGCCGGGGGATCTCGTTCAAATATAGAAGAGCTTTAATTTCGGAGGCAAATGCGAAGAAACGATCGTCGTGATAGTAATAGAATGGCTTCAGATTTGCGTGGTCTCTGGCACAAAATAGCTTCTGAGATCTTTCGTTCCATATGGCAAATGCGAAATCACCTATCAGCTTTTCAGGACACTTTTCGCCCCACTTTTCATAAGCCTTGAGGATCAGCTCACTGTCAGTTATCTCAAAGTGAGATGCTTTAAGATAGAGCTGTTCTATGAGCTCTTCACGGTTATCAATGCGAGCATCGGCAGTAATAACCAACTTCGCCGTTGCATTCTCCAAAGGAAGAGTCTCATTGAGCGATTCTGGTGTTGTCCAAAGCATTCGGTGGCCGAGACCGACACACTTGTCCCGCCACACCCTTGCGCCATCCGGTCCCCTATGGGCCAAAGCGTTCAACATTCCTGCCAGTGCTTGCTGGTCTATGTGCTTGCCATCCAACCGAAAAATTCCAAATATACCACTCATGAGCATTTACCTGGTTTAACTAGTCACCATTTTCCAGCCGGATTAAGGACTGATCTGCCAATTTGGATAGAAAAATGCGTAGTTCACAATCGCATTTTTCAGGTTCAACATCATATTCTTCGATCAAAGATTCCTTGAGCTGCTTAAGCGTCTTGGGCTGTCCGAGGAGACTCCATATTCTGAGTCCCACTGAGTCCAGACCATAGTAAGTACCGCTAGTCATAGAAAGGATGACGGCTTCTCCTCCCAAGTCCGCCAAAATGTTCTCGTCGATTAAAGAAACGAGCGTATCTTCCTGCAATCCAACTGCCCGAATTTTTTCTTCGTTAGCGTATCCCACAGAGTTACTCCTCTTCCCGAAATAGTTGTATCGATTGCATATTCAGAAAATAATGAAAGCTGTAGCTACTTGTCTCAATGCGGATTCTCTAGCCCAAACTCTTTCTTCTTTTCTTTTCAGAGGCCACATCCCAATAAAATTTAAGTAATATCATTGAGTACTTGGTTGAGAGCTTAAGTAATCTGATAAGATAATATAGAAAGAAAAGAGACCGAGGCAGTGATAATCGGTATTCTTCCATTTCAGTGTAACGTATGGCACGAGGCACGTAAGGCAAAAAGTAGGAAAATTGATTTAGAAAGTATTGAATCTTGCCTTTATTACACTTCAATGTTCTAAAGTGATAAAGGAATATCTGTAATTTCTTGGATGCATAAGGATATGAATTACTTGTAAGCCATCTTTTTTTTTGCGCGGTCAGTAAATCTACCTTCGGGTCACGTTTTCCAAGGGCTATTAATTCACGGGAAAGTGGAGCATCCAAAAGGTCGTGCGCCAAAAGGACGCCATGAAAGAGTATTCTCTCACATTTCGCAGTAGAAGCTTGTTCGATAACCATCTCCCAATCTAAATCCTTGCTTGCACGAAGCAGCTCCGCAACATCACATAACCACTGTAATCTCGCCCAACAATGCTTTGCGCCATGGATGCACAGCACAAGCAGCATACTTTCCGGCTTGATCATGCGTACTTTCTCGTTGCCTATTCGCTCTGAATAGCCTGACTCCCAGAAAGACCCAAATTCAAATGGATAGGAGTACGCTCTACCTCCCTCCAGGCAGTGAAGTTCCACAGCCACTTGGTCGTTCTTACTTCTTAGTTTATATTCCCAGTGACACTGAAGGTCGGCCTCAAAATGAAGGCGGTTGGTCGAACAAACGAAATGCTTCTGTAAACGATATCCTTGCGAAATGAGCAGATCGACGGCATTGGTGACATCTTCTTTCGCAACCAGTATGTCCAGATCGTCAAATTCCCTGAGTGCCGCGTGACCATATAAGGATATGGCCAGGACTGGTCCTTTGTAGGGAATAGCAGGGATTCCATTTGCTGCAAACAATTTCAGAATACTCATCAATTCTTTTGACATTGTGAGGCTACGGTAGACATTGGCTAAATAGAATCTCTTCAGATCTTCCAATACTTGCTGTGGAACAGGACCGAATTTCGCATGGTACAAGTTTTTGTAAACTAACGGGACAACTCTATGTGACAAAGCCAATCCTAAAAACAGCTCGTAGTCAATTTCAGCGTGAAGCAACGTGCTAATTCGCTTGGCTGTGATCAGGTTCACTTCTGTTCTGGCACAGCAGAGAACTAGTTCTAATTCTGCTCTCATCCCGATCTATGCTCCACTTCTCCCTAACTGATTAGCTACAACATGCTGATATACCTCTTGAATTTTGGAGGATACTTTGCGCCAGCTAAAGTCAAGTGAAAGAGCTCGGCTTGAGATAGCCATTCTTTGGCGGCACTTTTTATCTGCATGCAAGCTGGCAATCGCCTCGGCAAAAGCTTTTGCATCCGCTTTTGGTACAAATAGGGTGCATGTGTCGTTTACATAATCCCGAGCACCGGGTAAATCTGTGCAAATGATAGGCAGTCCGCAGGACATCGCTTCAAGCAGACTGTTGTTGGCCGTGCAGTCCGATAGCGGCAAAACAAATGCATCCGCATGCTGATATAGATCAAGCAACTTTTGATCGGAGATTCCAAAGTGCAGATGCGTATCTTTTATTCCTTTAAAACAATGCTGATATTTGCTCGAAGTTACTACGTCCAGCCGGTAGGCCTTAGCAGCTTTATTAAGGATGCGCCAGGTCTCAGCTAAAGTGGTAAAATCGCGCATATGTGTTCCGACAAAAAGGCAGCGCAATGCACCATCATCTGTAGGATTGTTTATATCCTTTGGTTTAAAGTAATCGACATCAATCCCATGTGGTACGTAGTAAACTTTGTGAGGTCCTAGCAGGGTTGCGAAAAAATCCATCTGGGCTGTGGATACGACCACGGCTGCATCAATTTGGGCAAGATGTTTTTTCTCGTTCACAACCATATTGAATTTCTCGGGTGGAGTGTGATAGGTGCAGATGATTGAGTTTCGAGAGCTCTTCGATTTGAGACTTCCCAAGTACCGATATGAATTCTCACCATACAGAAAATGGAAAACTTGACCCTTTTGCCGATACCATTGTGCAGCTGCGCACAGTTCGCTGTACAAGGCATCTCGATGGTACCAGCTGCAATTCGATCGAGTGATTAAAAGTCTCAGGGATCTTGTTAAAGTCCTATGAGCAAGGCTCCAATGAGAAACGGGATGGATCACACGACCATTCAGGTAGTCAATTAGACGATCATAACCGGATGCCTTAGCGTGGTGCTGCATTCGCCTGGAAATCAAAATCACTTGGAGAGATTTTTTTTCAGACACAGCAGTCTCTCGTTTGGAAACAAATTCCGAGTCAGCAACATTTCCTGTGGGCTTCAGATCCGTAAACTGTCCTGATCTGTACAAAGTGATCACCTGCGGTGCTCCTGATACTGATCGAGAGCCTTTCTCTGTTTCATTTCCGATCCAGGCGAGGGATATTGGGGGAAGATGTCCGCGCTCTTGAGATTTCTTGATTCGCTCAAATGAGAGTTCGACACGGAATCCCATTTGTTACTGTGGCACGAAAACATAAGCCTAAGCTGCTTTCGCTATCTAGAAAGGGGAGCAAGCAAGCATTTGATCTTCTTACTGGAGACAGCGTGCGACCCGCGCTTGATCTCACAGAGATGCCAGATATCTTACCTTCGGGGAGCGATGATCGCCAAAGGGCGAAATGCGATTACGCGATTTGCTACATCTGAGATGCATGATCTTAGATTTATGGCGAACCAGGCATAAGATTAAATTCCAGGTACATAACACCGCCATTCTCCAAAAGGATTGTCTCCTCGATCATGCTTTTGCCAATTAGTGAATTTGATTCCACCATCTCCAACCCTGGATTATCCTTATTGTCGTTGATATTGCTATGACGATGGTCTATGAGGTATTTTTCTTTGTTAATTACGCCGCTGGAAAGGGGCGATCCGTCAAGATTTAGCACGATCTTTATTTTTCGTGACGCCCCTATGGCTTGTTCGTCTGAATAGTTCCACAGGAGCAATCTTAACGAGGTCTCATTGATGATACTAAAAGCTTTAACGCTGTTTTCCGTGGAGGTAACCTTTACCTCGTGTCCATCCTTGAGGCGGCGATATGCATCAAAACAGTTGTAGGAAGGTTTTGGTCGACCATCATAAGTAACCAGCCCCCAGCCTCCGTATAGGAGTTGCTCATTCCGGTAGTCTTTGGGCATAAAGAAGAACGCTTTCGATATATTTTCTTCGCGGAGCACATAGAGCACGGCTGCAGTGTGCGCAGCATTATAGAAAGCGTCGTTTGCGACATCGAGAACACCGCTGGAATTCCACTCTGTCAACATGATTTCGACTTCATTTGGGAATTTGAGGTCAGACAACATCTGCTTCAAATACTGTATATTCTGGGAATAGGTGGTCGGGGATTGGTCATAGAGATGCCAGGATACGAAATCAAGCTGAAGCTCTTGGTTGCTAACAAATTCGAGAAACGGGCTCAGCCATCCGATGGCCAACCTATGTGAGGCAGGTCCTCCCAGCTTTGCACTCGGGTCAGCACTCTTGATCGCGTTTACTGAAGCTTCGTAAAGATCGAAATAATCCTGCTGAGAACCTTTCCAGAACTCTTTTAGATCGGGCTCATTCCATACTTCATAATATAACCCTGTAAGATTGAAGCTAGCTTCCATATGACGGACCAGCTCTTCGCACAGCATTGCCCAATCGTTGACATCGATTGGCGCCTGATACGGGGTATAGTCTCGACTCAAGGCCGACGGCATGTAACTCAAGCAAAAGAAAGGTCTTGCACCGGTTTTCAGTATCTCCGATACCACAGCATCCAGGCGTGTCCAATCATATTCATAGGAGCCATCTGGTTTTTGTTGAACGACATGGTAGTAGTCATCGTCAAAAATATGGTCGATCCGAACAAGAGAAGTTCCCAGCGTGCTGATCATAGGAGCAATCGACCTCCAAAAGGCAGGTTCGATCACATCACTGGTGCCGCCTTGAGAGAGGTCAGTCAGAAGAGAAAAGGATCCTGATATGTGGGTTGCGTCCACCGTTAAGCGCGCCTCTTCCGGCGCCTCTGGAATGGCCGGATCTTTTTGACTTAAAGCAATAGCATCAACCAACAGGTTGTAAGCTCTATCCATATAGTCTCTTCTTTGGTCCACAATAATTATCATATCGTGGTCTCCGGACTGCAGATAGATCGGTCCTGTGGAATATCCGGTAATATTTTCTCCATATTTTACTTGGTTCAACAATAGTGCGGTCTCTTTGCCAAAAACAACTTCCTGCTGGTCTACAAGCACTGTAAAGGGTGAAGAGTAAGGTGTTTTAAGGTTTTGAACCCAAATGTTAATAAAATAATCACCGTCGTTCGCTACCTGGAAAGAATACCTGGCGTAATAGCCGGGGGGCTTGGGACGATTGAGCTGCCATAAGTTGAGCATTTTGCCACCAGAATAGTCAATGGCCCGTGGAGACCCGACCACTCTGAAGCCATATTTGTCAACAGCATTTTCGGCTTCAATGAATACTTCATAATTGTCTGCTGAAGGGGCACCTGAATGAGCAGGAGTTCCCAATGACAAAAATAAGATGATCGCCATTATCAATTGAATCTTCATTCCTGACCTCAACTGATTTCGTTCAACTAGAAAGCGTGATAAAGATCATGCTGACTGATGGCTCACTTGCTCCAGCGTTTATTCCAACTTGATATTCGTTTTAGACGAATGAATCGAACTTGCCGTTGAGCCGTATAGACCTGGAGGAATACCCTTGGATGCGACCCCAAAGGATGCTTGCCCGAAGCAAATGCTCAATCCATACGCTCGGAGGGCTAAATAGCCTGTACAGATGATATTTCATCTCGGCCTTCGCGGCCCTGAAAATAAGCCAGCTTAGATGCCTGGCCTGCGAACCCTCTCCGGTCCGTTCCAACCTGCGCGAAGAAACAACGCCTTGGCCGCGAAAGTAGCGGCGCAAGTAGTTCGTTGTTTGCCGCAAGCTCGGGATGAAGTGACGCACTTTTGCGTTGGGGACCCAAATGCCCTGCAGACCGTCACGCAGCATTGCGGTCATCAGAGTGACTTCATCACCTCCCAACATTCCATTGCCTTTCCTGCCAAGTGTAGGATCGTATCTATATTGCTTTTGGAAAGGCAGGCTCAAAGCGAAGTTTGCTCCAAAAGGAAGATTCTTCTCGTCTATGGGTATCGAATCTGGTCCAAGATTCCGAACGGCATAGGCAGGTGCAACTCTTCCCCATACTTCTTCCAACCACTTCGGAGGCTTGCTTTCAAACCACGGATCGATGGGGCCGCCGAATATAGCTGCTTCAGGCCAGCGCTCAAACGCCTCGACATAGGCCTGAACCCAGAGCTCATCGACCAGAACGTCGTCATCAGTCCAGAGTATGTATTCACCTTTCGCAGCATCAACGGCTGCGTTTCTGGAATTGGAGTGTCCCTGGCGGCTCTCGAAAATGCGGGAGATGGGAAGGCTGCTTGAATGGCGCGAGATGACCTCATCAGTATCATCGGTGCAATTGTTGTTGACAATCACCAACTCCAATTCAACCGCTTTCGGAATATTCACTTTGCGCATCTGAGTCAGCGTTTGGTCAAGCAACTTCGAACGATTCCAGGTACAGATTGCCACTGAAATTTTCATTCTCGAACCCCCTTAACGCTGCCTTTAGCAGTGAATCGCCCTTCAATTCCGAGCTTAAGGTCATCTTCACATAATTTTGACGAGGAGGTCATCACAGGAGCCGCTCGCAATGGCGAAGTTCGCGTCGAGGTCCGGGCGGATTGGCTTTCGGCCGCCAATTTTTTCCTTAACCGCCTGACTGCATCAATGGTATTAGGACCAAGGTGTGTAGCGAGTATATATAAATAACTATACAGTAAATGTTTGTTGTATTGAAGGCTTCCATAAAACATTTGTCTTGAATTATGGAAATCGTCTCGTCTGAAGTAAATCAGTCCGCATTTTCTGTACATCTCTGCCAAATTCAATCTGATCTTTTCTCTAATGCTGCTGTCAGCCTTTTGCAGATGTTTTTCCAATACTCCAATTGAGGCCTTACCATATAAGAGATGACGCCCATCCTGGGGGCCGGACGCACTATCCCGTCGGTAACGCCATATACATAGTTGACGATCAATAAAAGCCACCGGAAAGTTTAATGCGAATCGAAGCCAAAGGTCGAAATCATCAGTAATATGGATTTTTTCATCAAAAAGTCCAACTGCATCGAGGCACTTTTTCCTAATCAAAACACAAGTCGCGGTAGATATGATATTTCCTAGGAAAAATTCGTCTGTCAACAACCCTTTGCAGATGCCCATGCTATCTTTATTGCTCTTCTCAATCCAGTTTTCGAGACGTACTGGCTTCATAGATTTTTTAATGGTTCCGTGCTCTCCGACGATGCATCCGTCCGTAAACACCAAACCTACATCGGGATATATTTGACTGGCGTGCACTTGAAATGCAATCTTCTCATGCATCCATATGTCATCGTTGTCAAGAAATGCAATCAATTCACCTCGAGCTTTGCGGATACCCGTGTTACGAGCAGCTGCTGTTCCCATGTTATGCTGGTGATAGTATCTAATTCGGCCCATCTCTGGTTGCAGAGCAGCTCTAGTTCCATCTGTAGACCCATCATCAACCACAATAATTTCCAAATGATCGTAAGTTTGACTGTATACACTTTGAAGCGTCTCGGTAATATACGATTCGCAATTATATGCGGGTATGATAACGCTTACAAGCGGCAGTGAGGATTTCAATGTATTCTGTTTTCTGGACTATACCGGATATTCGTAACTATTCTAACAATACTACGTCAGCAATTACACAAACGACTTTAGTAAAACATACGCTGTATTCGTCGAGGAACGAGCTTCATGTACATTTTTTTTATTGTAGGATCAAATAATTCCAGTGTCCTAAGCAAAGGGCTTTCATTTCTGTAAAAATACTTTATTTGTTTTTTTCTCTCTTTTAGTTTTCCAACTACTTCATTATTTAATCTGTGTCTTTGAATTTGCTTATTTATTGCTATGAGGTAACTATTTCTCATCTTCAGCCTGTTGGAACTTCTTGACTCCTTTTTTCTGCGATAATATGCAAGGGTTTTATCGACAAAAACTACCGTTGGATTCAATGCGAATATATTCATCCAGCAATCCCAGTCTTCATTGGCTTGCAGGGTTTCGTCGAACGCTATTCCAAATTTCTTGAAAAATACCGCATCGAAAATGAAGCAGTGCATCGGGATGCTCAACTCGGTTTCCCATTTGAGCATGATGTCATTGAAAGGATTTTTATCGCATAATATTGGACTCTTGCCTCCATATGTCACGGTGATGTCGTTGATGTCGCAGCAAACATAATCGCAGTAGCTCAACGCAATATCGGCAATATTGTCTAGATGTCTCATCTGCATACTTATCTTATCGGTCGCCAACAGATCGTCGGCATCGAGGAACTGCAAATACTTACCCGTCGCATGCTTGATTCCGGTGTTTCTGGCACTGCCGGGCCCTCTGTTTTCCTGCCGGACGTAGGTGATCCTGCCTTGGTATTTTGCTGTCAATATTTGTTCCGTATCATCGGTAGATCCATCGTCGACAATTATTATTTCAAGGTTGGAATATGTTTGCTGTAATGAGCAGTCGATAGCCTGACATACTACTGGACCATCATTACAAGTTGGTATGATTATGCTGACCAGCGGGAATTTTCGCATTCTGTTACTTTCGAAGGTATTCAGATGATACCGGAAAATACGACTAGAACCCTAAATGGAGCTGTCGGGCAACGGACCTAAGCAACGTGTATAATGACGGGAGGTATAATCGCAGTAAAGCTAACACATAAAGACGTGCCAAGCTTCTCAACAAAACTGTACCACTGACTGACTTCACGCAATCCGGTAACGCATCCACTGAATTCAAGTCATTTCTATTGCCATACCTAAGTGGCTC
>JAVEVM010000036.1:0-10504 GCA_034005055.1 Desulforhabdus sp.
TAAGGATTTATTGCTTCGTGATTTGCCGATGTTCAAGCATTCTGGAAGCATACTGGGGTTAATCGAGTAAGATTCGATACCAGAAAACAGATGTGACTCAACCGAGGGAGGCCGGTCCTGAAAATGATGCGATGGCTCTTGATCTTTTGGGCGGTGGGCTGGTTGATGAATTGCTCGGCCGCCAGGGTGGCTCTAAATTCCTCGGAAGGACGGGCTTCCTCCGTCGCGGAATCGGAGCGGGCTCCATTCCTGGAGGTTAACAAGACCAGCCATGATCTCGGCGATCTGGGCGCGCAGTCTATTGTCAGCCATGAGTTCGAGGTTCACAACAAGGGTACGGCCCCGCTGGAAATCATAAGAGTGGATTCGGGCTGAGGGACCGTCGCCCTGTTTGATCGGGCAATCCCTCCAGGCGGAGTGGGCACCATCAAGGTTTGGGTGGATCTGGCGAGCTGCCCGGGCAAGTTTAAAAAGGAATTGACGGCCTTTACCAACGATCGCAGAAGGAGCTGGTTCAAGCTCTTCCTCTCAGGGCAATCGAACTTAAAGCGTCAATGATTCCCTTGGCGCATCTACCCGCTTGGCTGAGAGCCCCGAAACAGGTTGCGCCGGCGGCGAAAATGGCGCAAGCTGCAGAGACGTGAGAGGTCAGGGCCAGGTCTACACATTTGACAACCCAGGTGATTACGCCAGCCTCTAAGAAAAGTGGACAGTAAGTAGTCTGAGACAAGATAGCACGGCCGTTACGAATACAATATCCCGGTGCTTTTTATCATGTTACCTCCAGAGGTAATGAGTGCAAGGATGTGTTCAAGAGCAAACAGGACCGAGAAAAATTCCTTGCTTATCTGGAATCGGCAACCGAGCGAGCCACTGAAAAACATCGAACTACTCAAGAAGGTCTATGTCAATCCAGATACGGGTACGATTGAATGGCACAATGGTGCCGACTTCGCTCCGGAGTTCCTCTGTGAAGCAGGACAGGAAGTAAAGAAAAGCGCCTAAAATTATAGGCTTATTCGCTAAGATAGCCGGGGGCTTTTTCTCCCCCTCCACCGGCTATTCCATAAGCTGTCTCGCGTGTATCCTCGGTCCTCCGCCCTCCGTTCTCTGTCGTCTGCTTGGTGCCGTCAGCCGCGCTCTCCGATTTCTTTCCAGATCTCCTCCATGGTGTGCCTGACAATCCGTTTGCGGTCCCGGTAGTGGGTGTGGAGCAGCTGGTGGGAGCGGTGCGAGAGGGGCTCGCGCAGGAAATCGGCGTAGATCTTGCCGATCAAAGGGTTATTGTGCGATTGTCGGATCGGCCGCTCTCGATCGATACCGTAGATCGCCTGCTGACGCGCCTGCCAGGAGGCCTGGTAGGCCTTCTTGCTGCGCGGTTGCCCGCCGCCCCCCATGCATCCGCCGGGACACGCCATGACTTCCACAAAATGATACACGGCCTCTCCCGCCTGGATGGCCTCGACCAGCTGGCGGGCCGCCTTGAGGCTATGGGCAACGGCAACTTTCACTTCACCGAGCTCTTCGCCCAGATCGATTCGTGCTTCGCGGATATTGTCGAAGCCGCGAATTTCGGAGAGCTCGATCCGCTCGAGCTCTTTGCCCGTTACCACCTGGTGCACTGTTCGAATTGCCGCCTCCATGACCCCGCCGGTGGTACCGAAGATAGCGGCCGCCCCGGAATATTCGCCCATCCACGGATCGTCGTAGCGAGACGGCTCCAACTCTCCCAGATGGATGCCTTCCCGTTTGAGCAGCCGGGCGAACTCGCGCGTGGTCAGCACCACGTCCACGTCCGCCATGCCGCTTCGGACAAATTCGGGCCGCAGGGCCTCTTCCTTTTTGGCCGTGCACGGCATGATGGAAATCACCCGCATCTGTTTCGGGTCGACCCGCATTTTTTCGGCCAGGTAGGTTTTGGCCATGGAGCCGAGACACTGCTGCGGCGACCTGGTGGTGGAAATGTGCGGCCTCAGTTCGGGGAAATTCTTCTCTGCGAAATTGACCCAGCCGGGACAACACGACGTGAACATGGGCAGCACGTCCTCATCTCTGATTCTTTTCAGCAGCTCGGTGCCCTCTTCCATGATCACCAGATCGGCGGTAAAGTTGGTATCCAGCACGACGTCCGCCCCCAGCCTTTTCAGGGCCGTTATGATCTGGCCTTCCACATTCGTCCCCGGCGGCAACATAAACTCTTCGCCCAAGGCGATGCGCACGGCGGGGGCGAACTGAAAGACGGTGAGCACATTCGGATCGTAGAGCGAATCGATGACTGTTTCCGTGTCATCTTTTTCCGCCAGTGCCCCGACCGGGCAAACCAGAATGCACTGGCCGCAGCTCACACAGTCGGAATCTCCCAACGGCAGGCCGTCGCGCACGCTGATTTCGGTGGCAAGGCCCTTTTCCGTGATTACCAGCACATCGGTGCCCTGAATCTCCCGGCAGACGGTCACACAGCGCAAACAGCGAATGCACTTGCGCATGTCCCGCGCGACAGCGGCCGAAGAGTCGTCCCTGCTGCGTTGCCGGTAAAAGTGCGGATAGTGGTAGCGGGACTGCTGAAGGCCGACGAACTGGGCGATATCCTGCAGTTCGCAGTTGCCGTGTCGAATGCAGACCGCGCAATTCTGGTGGTGATCGGCCAGCAAAAGCTCCACCTGCAACCGTTGTTTTTTCCGCACCGCGGGGGTCCGGGTGAGCACTTCCATGCCTTCTTCCAGGGGCGTAGTGCATGAAGTCACCACATAATGCCCGGGATCGTTTCTGCGCTTGATATCCACCAGACAGACCCGGCAAGTCCCCGGCGCATGAGCGATATCCGCCATTTCGCACAAAGTCGGGATGAAATGACCATGACGCGCGGCTGCGCTCAGTATCGTTTCGTTTGTTCCGAATTCTACTTCTTTTCCGTTGATATATGCGATCATGAACAGATTCTCCTCATTGCTCTGTGATGACGGAATAAACGCGGTAACAGCGCATGCAGCGGGCGGCCTCATGGTAGGCTTCTTCGACCGAGATCGGCTTTTCCACCTCTTCGAACATCTTTTTGCGCACTTCCGGATCGAGCTCTTTGATCTTCACCCGGTATTCGTTTTTGATGGGGATGGAGACGCCCTTGCGGATGAGTGGCTGAGTATCGGCTACCAGTCGACTCATGCGGTCCTCGGGGAAAAACTGCACACGGCCGTAAGTCAAGTAATCGTCGATGCAGCGCGCCGCCTTATGGCCCTGGGCCATGGCCTGCACCAAGGTGGCAGGCCCTGTCACGCAGTCGCCGCCGGCGAAGATGCCCTTGCGGTTGGTCATCAGCGTGTTGGAATCGACCGCTATGAGGCCCTTTTTGGTCAAGGCGACTCCGTCGTCGGGGGTGGCAAAGCTGAGATCCACCTGCTGGCCTATGGCCGGCACCAAATAGTCGGTTTCAAGCGTGAACTCCGAGCCCTCGTCCGGCACAACGCTTTTGCGGCCGCTTTCATCCAGCTCCCCGAGCTTCATTTTAATCAGCTCGACACCCTTCACCCGCCCATTCTCCACTATGATTCTGCGCGGATGGGTTAAAAGGTGGAAAATAACCCCCTCCTTTTCAGCGGCTTCGATTTCCTCGTGATCGGCCGGCATTTCGCGGCGTGACCGCCGATACACCAAATGAACCTCTTTAACCCCCATACGCAGTGCCGAACGCACGCAATCCATGGCCACATTGCCGCCGCCAACCACCACCATGCGCTCGCCGAGGTCCATGGGAATGCCGTTGTCGATATAGTCATGGTTGATGTGCAACAGCAGGTTCACTCCGAACTCATAGCCCTTGAGCGACAAATCCTCGCCGTCGATCTCCAGCGTCTTGCCGCCGTGCGCACCGAGTCCCAGGAATATGGCCGGGTATCCCTCCGCCGCCAGATTTTTCAGGGTGAAATGGCGCCCCAGCCGTTTCCCGTAAAAGATCCTGCCGCCGAGGGTTTCAATGATGCCGACTTCCTGGCGCAGGATGTCTTTGGGCAGGCGGTAATTGGGAATTCCCGTGGCAGCCATGCCGCCCGGCACCGTGTTGGCCTCGTAGACATCCACCCGATATCCCCTAAGCAGCAGGTGATAGGCGGCGGAAATTCCGGCCGGCCCGGTGCCGACGACCGCCACTTTGAGGTCGTCGGATTTTTTCTCGTGAATCAGGCTGCTGGAAAACCATTCGTTGCTGACAAAGCGCTCGTGGTCCGCCACAAATCGTTTCAGTACCTTGATGCCGACCGCTTCATCCACCTGCGTGCGACGGCACGCCATTTCACAAAAGCGCACGCAGACTCGCCCGCAGGTGGCCGCCATGGGATACTTCTGCAGAATGACGCCGAGAGAGTGAGTGAATTTTCCGTCTTTCACATAATCGATGTATCTCGGCACATCCACCTTGGACGGACACGCCTCGATGCAGGGCGAGCTTACATAGGTTGTGCAGTGCTGCTGCGGTTCTCGTTCGGCCGCGATCTCCTTCAACAGTTCTTCGCGGAAGTACTCGAGCATTTCCAGGAGGGCCACCGTCGAGGTCTGGCCCAGTCCGCACAGAGACGTATCGCGGACGTGCTCGGCGATGGCTTCAATCTCATCGAGCAGCTGCGGATTCCGGTTGCCGTTGGTCAGGCCTTCCAGCTTGGATTTGATGATCTGTGTTCCGACTCGACACGGCGTGCACTTGCCGCACGATTCTCTGGCCACCCGCGCCATATATTGCAGGGCGGCATCCAGCAGATTGACCCCTTTTTCGAAAATGAAGAAGCCATGCCCGCCCAAGAAAGCCTTGATGGGATTGCCCGGGTTGAATTCGTCAAAGGAGCGGAATCCGGGATGCTCCTCGATATCGAAGATCCGCCGCCGCCTGTTGTCAATGACATTTCCATCCCAGACCCCGAAAATCACTTTAGCCATCGCTACCTCCCGATCTCTGCGGCCGGACGGGGTCGAAACGCTGAACCCTCCGGCGTTTTCAGGACAACAACATCGAGCATAATCAGCCTCCCTGCGGAAGCGCCCCAGTATACGGCTTCTGGCCGCCAGGCTCATTTTCTTTTTCACCGCGCGCCGCAAAGTGAGGCGAGTCCCCCCACTCGTTTACACCCGGCTTGCGCCCGATGCCGCGAAGCCTCTCTTCCAGCCGCGAGCCTTGTTCGGACTCGTAAATATCCCCAAGCGGTTTTCCCTCGTAGAGCGAATAATCCCTGCGCACGCCCTTTGGAGTGATCTGGGGCATCATGACGTTTGCTCCAAACCGCAACCCGAGCTCCCTGCCGGCGGCGTCAAGAGTCTGCAGAGCAGTGGTCGCGGCAATATTGACATCGCGCAGGACGATCCGCACCACCGCGATCATGAGCAGGGAAAGGCGCAGCAGATCCTTGCGCCGGGCAGGCGTGAGTGGGCATCGGCGACCCGCCGGGGTCTGCGGATGGGGGATGTAGGGACCCATACCGATCATGTCCACATCCTCATCCCTGAAAAAGAGCACATCACGGGCGAGATCCTCAACAGTTTGGCCGGGTGCCCCGATCATCACTCCGGTCCCGACCTGATAGCCGATTTCACGCAGCGAGCGCAGGCATTCGAGGCGCTCGTGGAAAGATTGCCCGGACGGGTGAAGCCGTTTGAAGAGCCGCGGGGATGAAGTCTCGATGCGCAGAAGGTAGCGGTGAGAACCCGCCCCAAAAAACCTACGGTAGATTCCCGGGCTCTGTTCGCCCACGCAAAGGGTGATGCCGAGCCCATCGGGCAGAGCTTCGCTGCGCGTGCGTTGCTTAATGATGCAGATAAGCTTTTCCACATATTCCACGAAGTCCTCGTCACGACGCTCCCCGGACTGCAGGACCAGCGATCCGAAGCCCAGCCCGGCGCAACGGAGAGCCGCGTCGAGGACGGCATCCGCTGTGAGCTGATAACGCCGGACGGCGCTGTTCTCCCTGCGGATTCCACAGTAGCGGCAGTTGCACGAGCAGATATTGGAGAATTCAATCAGACCGCGAAAGTAGACCGCAGGCCCACAATGCTCGAGCAGCACCGACTCGGCTTTACGCTGGATCAGCGCCACATCTTCCGGCTGTGTGGCGGAAAGCAGCGCGGCAATGTCCGGCTCGGAGAAGGCTTGCTGCCGCAAAATGGCTGCAATGGAGCGGTTCATGACGACGCCCTTTTCCGTTATGCAATTCAACCCTTAGGCGATGCTCGCAGGACCGCAGCAGGTTTCCTAGAAATAGAGATCGCTCTCACCATCACAGGTCCGCCGATAGTATTGCATGAAGGTTTCGAACATGCTGGGCAACGCCGTGCGGATTTCTTCGATCTCCCGGGCAATCAGGCTCTCTCCAAGCGCCCTGGTTTCATCACCGGCAAAATCGTCCAGCCATTCCCGGAAGGTGAGGACCGCATTGAGCTTGCAGAACTTGCCTTCCCGGCCGCTGCGCAGAAGATCCATGATGCTTTTGCCGGTCCTTCCGCAGCGGTAGCCCGCCGTGCAAAAGGAGGTGATGCAGCCCTGCCGGGCTAGATCGCGGATGACTTCATCCAGGCTGCGGGTGTCGCCCAGCAGAAATTGCTGACGATTCCCGTGCTGGTCGCCATTGCCTTGATCGCTGTACGCACCAATGCCGATTCGCGATGACGCGTCGATCTGGGTAATGCCAAGCGGCAGGAGCTGATGGCGTAAGCCGGCCCTTTCGCGAGCGGTGAGAATCATACCGGTGTAGGGCACCGCCAATCGGATCACCGTGATCGCCTTGCGAAAATCTATATCGCTCACCCGATAGCGGAGATTCGCTGCGAAAGGGGTGTTTTCGGCCGGTTCTATGCGCGGGAAGGAAATCGTGTGCGGACCTATGCCGGTTGCCTCTTCGAGCTCACGGGCATGGCAGACGAGCGCCACCACCTCGAACTTCCAGTCGTAGAGGCCGAACAGCGCTCCGATGCCGAAGTCGTCTATCCCCGCCTCAAAGGCTCTGTGCATGCAATACGCCCGCCACGGATAGTGCGCTTTGAGGGTGCCGGCCGGATGCACCTGGCTGTAGGTTTTATGATGGTAGGTCTCCTGAAAGACCTGGTAGGTGCCGATGCCCACTTCGTGGAGCCTCTTCAGGTCCGCCACCGAAAGAGGAGCGGCATTCACATTGACCCTGCGAATTCGGCTCCAACCGTTTTTGGTCTGCATGTTGACGGAGTAAATGGTCTCAATGGATTGCACCATGTAGTCGATATCGGCCACCGGATGCTCCCCATAGACGACAATGAGGCGCTTGTGGCCGATCTCGCCGCACAGCACCTCCGCTTCCCGGCGAATTTCATCGACCATCAAGGTCCTCCGCTGGATGGCCCTATTTTCCCGTCTGAAGCCGCAGTACACACAATTGTTCACACACAGGTTGCTGAGGTAGAGAGGCGCAAACGTGACGATGCGATTGTCGTAGACTTTCTTTTTGATGACCCCGGCGGCCTGCTCCATTTCATGCAGCAGTTCAGGATCGTTTACGTTGAGTAGAGCGGCCGTTTCATCCGGGGTGAGCGTTTCGATGGCAAGCGATTTGGCGATGATGTCCCGGATCCATTCGGCCTCAGGGTTGGCATTAGCGGTGAGGCGCGCCTCGATCGCCCCTTCATCGATAAAATCGCGGCCTTTTTTCATGTACTTGCCGATTTCAGAGGTTTGAATGCGTGTATTCATCCAGCTTTCAGCAGGTGAAGAGTGTGTGAGCATGAAGCTCCTCCTTGTTCAGATTCGGGCCATAGTCCGTTCGTGAGCATCCAGAGCCGACGGGAAAGGGGAGAGCACACGCCCGAGCACCCCTTGCAGAAAGGAGATGCAGACACCGTAGTTGGTGATCGGTACCCGGGCACGCCCGGCCTGGTGAATGCGGGAGAGCATTTCCCGCCTGGTGAGCATGCAGGCACCGCAGTGGATCACCAGGCGGTAGTCGGATAGATTCTCCGGATAATCGCGGCCACTGCACACATCGATCTGCACATCGGCTCCAACATATTGACGCAGCCAGCGGGGAATCTTGACCCGTCCGATGTCATCGGTCAGCGGGTGATGGCTGCATCCCTCTGCAATGAGCACCCGGTCGCCGTCGCGCAGTCTTTCGATGGCAGCTGCCCCACGCGCTTCTTCGCTCAGATCGCCCTTGAAACGGGCAAACAATATGGAAAAGGTCGTGCACGGCACTTCAAGCGGGGTTTCGGCGACCATCCTGGCCACCACCTGCGAATCGCACACAACGATGTCGGGCCGGCGTTTGAGCAGGGTCAAAAGATGGGCATAGTCGGTTTCCTTGACCACCAGCACCGCGCCGTCGTTATCCAGAGCGTCGCGGATGGTCTGCACCTGCGGCAGAATGAGCCTTCCCCGCGGGGCCTGCAGATCGATGGGTACAATGAGGACCGCCAGCCCCTTGGGCGGCAGAAGGTCACCGATCAGCGGCGGTGAGCGGAGGAGCTCTTCAGGGATCGCATCGATCAAGTATCTTTTGAATTCGTTCAGATACTTATCCCGCTCCCCGTCGTTGGCACTGCAGGCAAGGCAAACGTGGGGGGTGGCTCTGTGAACTTCCTCCAGAAAAGAAGGGGAAGGATCCGCCGTATCGATTTTATTCACGACGACAATGCAGGGCGTGCTGCGTGCGGATGCCTCCTTCAGGATGGCTCGTTCGAAATCGCTCCAGCAATTCGGTTCCACAATGAGCACAAAGACATCAGAGCGGTCGAATATGCGGGCCGTCCTCCTGAGGCGCTCGGCGGACAGAACGGAGGCGTCGTCTACACCGCCGGTGTCGAGGAATACCACCGGCCCGATCGGCAGCAGTTCCATGGCCTTCTCCACAACGTCAGTGGTGGTTCCGGGTATGGGCGATGTGATGGCGACATCCTGTCCCGCCATCAGATTGAGAAAGCTGGATTTACCGACATTGGTGCGACCGAAAAGACCGATCTGCAGCCTCATGGACTTTGGTGCGGTTTGCATAAGCACTCCTCGTTGAGCTCTGATAGCTGCCGGTCTTTCGGTCAATGTCTCCTGCGGTCGAGATCCGGCAACTCCGCATGGTGGGAGCAATTAGGATGCCACAACGATCTATGCGGGTTCAATATGGAATATCGGTATCTTTCGCAGAAAAATGAAAGCTCGACGAGGGACTATTCGATACGTCCAGGTGTCAGCTTCCTTTGCACCTTGTAAAGGCGCAAGAAGATGAAAGCTGCCAAAGCGGAAAAATCAGAAATAGACGAGCGGTTGGTTCCCATCAGGGCCGGAACTCACCACAATGGTGAAACACGTTGGCGGTGGCTAATCCAAAAATTCTCGTATCGCCTGATTGAAAAGCTCTGCAGTTTCGACGTTGCTAAGATGCGGGGCCTTCGGTAGCACAAGCAGTTGCTCGCCAATTTTGCGGCCGTCTTGGCAAGGTCGACAACTGCCAGTCTGAGTGTCTTTGACGCTTATGCCACCCAAAAAGGCTACGGACTCTGATCTCTCAATTGTACGTTCCTGAAATATGGTTTTCTGAATCGAACTCCGAGCGACGCGCCAAGTTCGGCGTACCGAAAGATCTGACCTCGGGTGAAGAAAATGCTGGCTGGGGCATCTGCGAAATCAATCCCTTTTTCATGCCCTGAAAGGGCTTGATAGATTAGCACAGGGTCAGCGAAGCACCACCCTGGGTAGCGAGGTGCCACAAATGGATTTTATTCTGAAGGGGTTACATAAAGCGCTCTGAACAGCTTCCTATGTAACACCAAACAAAGTCAATTGCTTACAGCTTTCTTCCCGTTTTTGCTTGGAAGCTCTAGCATTGGGTCTAAAGATTGAAATAAGCGGTCTTTGCTCAAATAGATTGACCTCCAAAAAGTCTTATAATTGAGAAAGACTTTACTCCAGGCGGTAGCGATCTTTCAAGACGGCTAGCACGAGGTATACGGTCATGGCGATCCAGATCTGAGTCTTCACGGCATTTGGGGAAGTTCCATGAAAACGCCTTCACCCGCAGGTTTTGCTTGATCCACTTGAAAAACAGTTCGATTTCCCACCTGGCCTTGCACAAAGCGGCAACGGTCTCCGCCGGCAGAGAAAGATCATAAACTACGAGTACTTATGTGCGGCATCAAGAAGTTAACCGGACAGCAGTGGCTCCAAATAAATGTGGAGTTGTCGAGCAAATCAGAATTGTACTGACGGATATCAGGACCACCACAACAAATCACGAAATGCTACACTTCCGCTGCCTCACTGCGCACGCCCCCACTCCAGAAGTAGTTCCCATTGGCATCCAGGTACCAGAGCGGATTGCCATTGATAGGCTCACCGCTGTCCGTCCAATCCACATGATCCAGCTTGGTGCCGACCGGCACTGTCTGGACGACCGCCGCACGGGTGGAAGGCTGGTCCCTACGGATATTGAGGCGAACGGTGGTCACAACCGTCCCCTGTCTGATCTGGGCCTCTGGTAGAGCGACTGTCGCGCCGCTGCATTCCTCATAC
>JAVEVM010000037.1:0-10453 GCA_034005055.1 Desulforhabdus sp.
AAACGAGGATGTCATTCAAGCTTACATGGGAGGCCGAAATCATGCTCAGACTGGCTGAGATTGATACCTTCTACGGCCCCATTCAGGCCCTCAAACATATTTCTCTGCAGGTCAATAAAGGGGAGATCGTTTCCTTGCTGGGAGGCAACGCCTGCGGGAAATCGACCACGATGAAGACCATCCTGGGACTGGTAAAGCCGCGGCGCGGGGTAATCGAGTTTCTTGGCAGAAGAATCGACCGACTGCCGCCCTCAGACATCGTGAAGGCGGGCATTTCGCCGGTTCTTGAAGGTCGGCGCCTCTTTCCTTATCTGACGGTGCACGAGAACCTGTTGATGGGAGCCTATACACGCAAGGACAGCCAGGCTGTAAAGGAGGACATCGAGCGCATGTACGAATTGTTCCCGGTAGCTCGGGAGCGCAGCAGGCAAACGGCCTCCAAGCTCAGCGGCGGCCAGCAGCAAATGGTGGCCATGGCACGTGCGCTCATGGCCCGCCCCCAACTTCTCATCATGGACGAGCCTTCCATGGGGTTATCGCCAAAATTCGTGGATAAGGTTTTCGATATCATTCGGCAGATCAATCAGAAAGAGGGCGTGGCGATTTTGCTGGTGGAACAAAACGCCAACATGGCTCTCTCCATTGCCAATCGCGGTTATGTTTTACAAACCGGTGAGATCGTTCTCGCCGATACGGCGGAAAACCTTTTGCACAATCCCCTCATGCAAAAGGCCTATCTGGGCGTGGCCTAGAACGGCATTCAATGGGCTTTCTCGTAATTGACAATGGCACATCTCAGTGCCGGGCGGCGGTGGTATCGGCAACAGGCAAGCTCGTCTCGGCGAGTCGGGCTCCGGTCAAGATCGACATGCGTCCGCATGCCATCGCCGAAGTGGACACCGAGCACGTCTGGCACCAAGTGATGGAAGTCATCACTGCGGAAGTGCAGAAGCATCCAGGTGTGCTGTTTGATGCGGTCGGTGTAAGCGCTATGTTGGGCTATGTTTTTCTCGACAAGCACAATCGTCCGCTGATGCCCGCAATCATATGGATGGACAACAGGGCGACTGCAGAAGCAAAAACAATTCAGGACCGTATAAGCGAAGAAGAGCTTTACCGGCGCACCCGTAGAAGATTGAGCCCCGAGCTCCTGGCACCCAAATTGCTTTGGTTGTCCAGGAATCGTCCCGAAGTCTTCGGCCGGATCGAGAAAGTCATAGGCCTTAAAGACGATATCGCAAGGCGACTGACAGGTGGCGTTAGCACAGACGTTGCTCACTTGAACTACACACTGCTCTACAACATCGGCGAAGGAAGAATCGATTTGGATCTGGCCGATGCTTTCGGCTTGCCAGCATCCTTTTTTCCGCCTGCGCGCCGTGCCGCCGATCTGGCCGGGGTTGTCAGCGAAAGCGCAGCAAGGGCGACCGGATTAAAGTCCGGTACCCCGGTGATCGTGGGCAGCTCCGACGGCACAACCGCCATGTACGGCGGAGGGATTCTTGAAGACCGGAAGGCCGTGCTCGTCTCAGGCACTACGGATGTCTTGATGATACGCTCGCCGAGTCTTCTTCACGACCCGTCGCATACCCTTAGCGTCAACACGGGTATGGTCCCCGGCAGCTTTTTGGTGGGAGCGGCCATGGGTCTTTCCGGAGGGACGATGCAACAAATGGGAGCGCTGCTCCAAACGAGCGTGAAGCATCATGAAGAAAAGATAGCCGCCTTGAATCCGGGGTCCCAGGGTCTGCTCTTTTTTCCCGGACTATCCGGTGAGCGTGCGCCTTATTGGAAGGATTTCATCACGGGCGGCATGATCGGACTGACCCTGATCCACCGAGCGGAGCATATTTTTAGGGCCGTCATGGAGGGTACCTCCTTCAGGCTGCTGAGGCTCCTTCGAAGCCTGGAGGAAAATGACCTGTCGCCCAAGGCGCTAAACGTAGTGGGCGGATGTGCCGGCATGGAGGTCTGGAACCAGATCCGAGCAGATGTACTGGGCTTGGAAGTAATCACGCTGCCGGTTTCCGAGGCCACGGTTCTGGGCACAGCCCTGTTTTGCCGGGCCGCTCTCGATAAGTCGAGCTCTTTGGCTGAATTGGCGGCCGATTGGCTGAGTGGAGGAAAAACCTATTGGCCGAATCGCAATGTTACCGAGCAATACAAGAGATTTTTCGAGCTCTTTAACCGGTATATACAGACCACAGAAGAAATTTATAAGGGGTTATATTTTTGAAGCTATCAGGGGATCAAACATGCGCGTACTCTTCATGTTTTTGATTGTGAACAAAGCACATTCTATGGATGTTTGAGAGGATTAGACATGACCGGCAATCAGCAGAAAGAAATGATTGAGAAAGTAAGAGCCGCTGTAAAGGATCGGGCCACATGGTTCGCTTTGCTCTATAAGAGCTTCAAAGAGGTCCTTCCCGAGGAAGAAGTGCAGAAGGCGGCGAGAAAGGCTATTTATGAGTTCGGCCGACTCAAAGCAAAGAAGGACCCGACCGACTTCTCCCCGGCGCTGTGGGTCAGACGACATGTGGAAAAAGGTTCGTATCTGGTGTTCGACTCCGATGTTGAAGTCAATGAGGAAGGCGCTGTTCAGCAAATGAAATTCTGTGCCCTGGTGGAGGCGTGGAAGGAAATGGGCTGCACCGATGAGGAGATCGACCTGTTCTGCGATATCGCCATGGAAGGAGACCGCGGACGAGCGGATGCCCATGGAGTGCGCATGGAGCTGGAAGAAAGAATCGGACGGGGCGACCCGTACTGCAAGCTCAAAATATTCAACCAGTAATCCGAGGAGACCGTGAACGTCTACTTTTCTGGTATGATCGGTTCGGGGAAGACCACCATTGGCGCACAGCTTGCCGCATCGTTGAAGCGCGAGTTTCTTGACCTGGACCAGGAAATGGATCGCATTCTTGGTTGCTCGTTCCACAATCTGGTACACGAGCAAGGCTGGCTTGCCTTTCGGGAGCTCGAGTACTCCATCTGCAAGTCCTTCTCCCGGCGCCGCAATGCAATCATCGCCCTCGGTGGAGGAACCGTGAGATACGAATGGAATCGGGATATTTTAAAAGGGAGCGGAATAATCATCCACCTCAACACTCCCCTGGGGGTCTTGATCGAGCGGGTACGCAAAGCCGATCGGCCTCGAGTGCACGCCAGCACCACTCTGGAACAGGACGTACATAAAATATGGACCGAATCTAGCCGCAAGTACCTCGATTCGGCTGATATCGTCTACGAAACCGCTCATAAATCCATAAGTGCCGAGGTTCGCGAATTGAAAGAAATCATAGCGGATCTGGAGAAATGCCGGGAGGGAAGATGAGCTTTACGGTTAAAGATCTATTCAGAATCGAGGTCGTACCTGCCCTTGGCTGCACCGAGCCGGTGGCTGTGGCTCTGGGCGCAGCCGCCGCCGCTTCACTTCTGCCCGGAAAAGAGCCCGATTCGATCGAAATCTGGGTCGATCCCAGCATCTATAAAAATGGAATTGCCGTTGCCATCCCTGGCACCGGCGGTCTGTGCGGACTGGACTTGGCAGCGGCCATTGGCGCAACCGGAGGAGATCCCCGGTTGCGGCTCCAGGTGCTGGAACCGGTCGACGCTGAAGTAGTGGCGCGCGCGCAAAAGCTGCTTTGCGAAAAGAGAGTCAAAGTCAACCTTCTGGCGGATCAAAAAGGTTTGCTGGTCAAGGCTGCAGCAAAATGCGGAGCCGATTTTGCGGAATCTCTCATTCGAGACGTCCATGACAATATTGTTTCGTTGACTTTGAACAATGAAGAAATTCACGATAGCTCACTGCTGTCGGCCAAAGGCTCACAAGAGGGTGGAAACAATCTGGCAGAATTAGAAGGGTGGCTGAAGGAACTTTCGCTTTCCGCACTTTTTGATTTGCTGGATGCTCTCGACAATGATGATCTGGTATTCCTTGAAGAGGGTGTTCGGACCAACATGCGACTCGCTGAATACGGTCTCAAACACGGGCCGGGCCTTGGCATCGGCAAGGCTCTGGAACGGCTTGCCAGGCAAAAGTTCATTATGCGGGACATGGTTCTGGCCGCGCGAATTCTCACTTCAGCCGCTTCCGACGCCCGCATGGCCGGAGTAAAACTGCCGGCCATGAGCTCGGCGGGAAGCGGCAATCACGGACTTATCGCCACCTTGCCCATATGGGCGGTCAAGGATTACCTGGCATGCGATAGAGAAACCGTGCTGAAATCGATCGGTTTCAGCCACATCATAACCGCCTACGTGAAAGCATATACCGGCAGACTCTCCGCCGTCTGCGGCTGCTCGATTGCGGCAGGAGCCGGAGCAACTGCGGGGATGGCATATTTATTAGGGGGCGACCTGCACCATGTTGCCGGCGCCATTAAGAATTTGACCGAAGATCTGGCAGGCGTTATTTGCGACGGCGCCAAAGCGGGATGCTCTTTAAAGCTGGCGACCGCTGCCGGAACCGCGGTTCAGGCAGCTCTTTTTTCGCTTCACGGCGTACAGGTTCAACCCACGGATGGAATCATCGGTATTTCACCGGAAAAGACCATGCAAAACATCGGAGTGCTGAGCACCGAAGGCATGATCGAAACCGACCGGGCAATCCTGCGGATCATGCTCGAAAAACAATTCTCTCAAATATCCTGAGACGTTATTGAAGCGGACGCAGCGAGACTTCTATGGCAAAACTCCACAGCCTCCTCGGAAAGATCCGGTACTTGAAGCAAGCTTTGCAGCCGTTGCCGCGTCAGACCGATCAGTAGTCCTCGCAGAATGAAAGCGGTCTGCCTGGTAGGCACGGTGCGGATTGAGCCGTCGGATTGGCCGCGATCGATAGCTGCCGCCAGAAGTGCAAAGATTTTTTCCACCTGGTCCTGAATCACCTTCCGGTGTGGCAGGTCGGGTTTGAGAAGATGAGCCGGAAGATCCCGGAAGATGACCAGAAATTCCATAGAGTGTTCGTTGATGAAGTGAAAATGAAGCCGGATCATCTGCTCGATCGCTTCCAGTCCGCTCCCGGCGTTTTCTGCTTCCGCACGCACTTTTTGGTAATAGAGGTTCATCACCCGGCTGATGATATGGATAAACACCCCATTCTTGGTTTTAAAATGATGAAAAATGGTGCCTTCGGAAACACCGGCGATTTTTGCCACCTCAGCGGTGGGTGTGGCTTCGAAGCCTTTTTCGGCAAACAACTGGGTGGCTGCATCCAGAATGGATTCCTTCCGGTTCACATCAGCTCTCCTTCCTGAACCCTGACTCATTTGCTCCACAATTCCTGTTGCCAGCCGCCGCCGAGGGCCTTGTAGAGGGCAATCAGATTAGCCGCCTGATTGCCGGTGCTGACGGCCAGTTCGTCTTCAGTGGCATGCAACGCGTTCTCGGCTGCAAGTACATTCAAAAAGTCAGTTCTTCCTGCAACGTAAAGCTGGGTAGCCAGATCGACGGCTTTGCGGTTGTTGACAACGGCTTCCTCCAGAGCGGCTCGATGCTGCTGTTCCTTTGCGTAGGCAGCCAGTGCGGTTTCCACGTCCCTCAGGGCGGTCAGCACTGTGCTTCGGTAGGCCAAAAGCGTCTCTTCCTGGATCGCTTTCTGCAACTCGATATTGGCACGGATTCTGCCCGCATCGAAAACCGGCCAGATCACGCTCGGCCCCAGAGAATACAAACGATTGCTCCAGTTCAGGAAGGTAGCCAGGTCGCTGCTTGAAAAGCCGAAAGAGCCGGTAAGGGAGAATCGCGGAAACAGGTCGGCAGTGGCCACGCCGATTCGCGCAGTGGCTGCCCGGATTTGCGCCTCAGCCCTGCGAATGTCCGGACGGCGCCGCAACAGATCTGATGGAAGGCCGACTGGAACCTGGAGCGGAATCGGAGGAATAGGTTCTTGCGCTGACAGCTCGGCGGCCAATGCGCCCGGATCGAGCCCCAGCAGGACGCTTATCGTGTAAATCGTCCCCTGCTCGGCTGACTCCAGCAGCGGGATTTGAGATCTGGTAGTTGCCACCTGGGCACTGGCGTTCGCTACATCCAGCCTGCTCACGAAGCCGGCTTCAAAGCGTTTGCGGGTGATTTCGGCGGTATGCTCCTGGGCTTTCAAATTCCTTTCGGCAATGGCTATCCGCTCTTGAATGCTGCGCAGGCTCACATAATTGGTTCCCACTTCGGCCACCAGGCTGACCAGCACGTCGCGAAGATCTTCGACAGACGCCCGAATGTCGGCGTCTGCAGCTTCGATGTCACGCCGCACACCGCCAAAAATGTCAAGCTCCCAAGTAGCATCGAGGCCGGCTTCGAAGAGATCGCGTTCGACAGCGCCCCCACCGGAAACGAAGGGCAGTCCGCCCTCAGCATCTCCGCCTACGACAGTACCGCCCGAAGAACCGGAGCCACTGCGTCGATAATCTGCACTGGCATTCACTCCGGGCCAGAAATCCGCCGTCACAATTCCTCGGGCGGCCCGCGCCTGGCGGATGCGCGCCCGTGCCTGCGCCAGGTCCAAGTTCGATTCAATCGCCCGCTCCACTAAAGATATCAGAACGGGGTCGCTGAAGTGCCTCCACCAATCAGCAAGCTCGGGGGGCGTGGTCGTGATGACGCTCATTTGTTCCGTTTCAGGCGGACTCGCTCCTCTCCATGCTTGAGGAACCTTGGAGGAGGGCGGTTGGTAATCGGGGCCGACCGCACAGCTTGCCGCGGCCACCAGGCTCACTGAGAGCAGGCACCAACCGGCAAAAGACTGCAGTTTCCGACTATGGCAATATCTCAGAGATGAATCGGGCACCGATGGCATTTTTTCTCCAAAGTCATAGCTTCTCCTCAAGCTTCCGAAAATACCGATGCACTGCAGTTACTCATAGCGAAGTGCGATGATAGGATCGAGTCGCGACGCTTTCCAGGCCGGATAATAGCCAAACACAATCCCCACTGTGGCGGAGACCAGGAAAGCGGCGATTATGGCGTCCAGGGAAAGCTCAGTCGGCCATTTCAGCAGCATTCTCACCAGATAGGAAATGCCGCGGCCCACCAGAATGCCGGCGGCTCCCCCGAAGAAACAGAGAATGATCGACTCTGCCAGGAACTGCTGCAGGATGGCATGGGCTCGGGCACCCACGGCCATGCGCAAGCCAATCTCCCGGGTCCGTTCGGTGACGGAGACGAGCATGATGTTCATGATCCCGACTCCACCGACCACCAGGGAAATCAGCGCCACCACCAATAGAAGCTTGGTCATCATGCCGGCCGTTGCGGTAAGGGTTTTCGTCATCTCCGTCATGTCCCGGATGTGGAAGTCGTCCGGATCGCCCGCTCGAATTCTGTGCCGTTCACGCAAGACTTCGGTGATCTGGTCGATGGCGGCGGGGATCTGTTCCGTGGAAACGGCTGCGGTCATGATTTGATCGACATTGGTGAAGCGCACCGGAAGAGGCGTGTCTGCCGCCTGAGTTTCCGAAGGAAGCGGATAAAGCTCCTGGCCGCCGGGATAGATGTTGCTCAAAGTGTTGACCGACTCGGAAGTGCCCGTCGAAGAAGTAGCGCTCTGATTGACGTTTTGCATTGACGATCCGGCCACCCGGTACTTGATGGTGGTCCATGGAGCCAGCAGTATGTCGTCCTGGTCCATGCCCATCATGTTTGCGCCTTTTGTGCCCAGGACTCCGAGCACCTGAAAGGGCACATTGTTCACCCGCACCTCTTTGCCGATGGGGGATTCACCTAGAAACAGCTCCCGCACCACGCTTCGGCCCAACAGGCACACTTTGTTGGCGTTACGGACATCGCGCTCCGTAAAAGGATCGCCCTCCGCCACAGCCCAATCGCGAACTTCAAGGAATGAGGGCGTGGTTCCATAGATATAGCTCGGCACCCAGTTCCGATTGCCGTAGACCACCTGGGTCCTGGCTCGCACCACAGGCGCTGTGGCACGCACTGCCGGAGCATCCTTCAAAATGGCCTCAGCATCCTCGGGAGTGAGAGTCATGGCGCTGCCGGCGCCGAAGGTCACACCGCTGCTGGCCGCCGATCCGGGGTGAATGAGTATGTTGTTTGCCCCCATGCTGGCGATACCCGCCTGGATGGAAGTCGATGAGCCGCGCCCGATCTCCATCATCGCAATGACGGAAGCGACTCCGATGATAATGCCGAGGGTCGTAAGGGCCGCCCGCATCACATTTCTCCGAAGACCCTTCAAGGCAGTCGGCAGCACCCGATGAGCAGACAGGAAAAAGCCGCTCTTGCGCTTATTTTTTTTCTTAACTTCCTCTAATGACTGCTCGTCGCCGGATTGCGCCGCACCCATTTCGCCATGGACCACTCCATCTCGAATCTGGATAGCTCGTCTGGCAAAGCGGGCTACCTCCTCATCGTGAGTGACCAGAATGATAGTCACCCCTTCCTCTTCATTGAGACGTTTGAAAACCTGCAGCACCTCCTCGCTGGTGCTTGAATCAAGGTTGCCGGTGGGCTCATCGGCTAACAGAAGCGACGGACGATTGATGAGGGATCGTGCAATCGCCACTCTTTGCTGCTGTCCGCCCGAGAGCTGCGATGGCTCGTGGTCCATGCGATCGCCGAGCCCCACACGCTGCAACAATTCCTGAGCCCGTGCCTTAATCTCTTTGTCCGAAATCGAATGCTGCGTGTATGCGAGAGGCATGACAACATTGTCAAGGGCACTGGTGCGAGGCAGCAGGTTGAAATTCTGGAATACGAAGCCGATTTTTTCATTGCGCAGCAGCGCCTGTTCGTCGGCCGAAAGCTTGCCCACGTCTTCGCCTTCCATGAAAAAGCGGCCGGAAGTTGGGCGATCGAGGCAGCCCAGAATATTCATCAAGGTCGTCTTGCCGGAACCTGATGCACCCATCAGGGCAACGAATTCTCCCTTGGCAATAGAGAGGGAGACGCCGTGCAGCACGGGCACCTCGATTTCCCCAACTCGATAAGTCTTGCGTATATCTTCCAGTTTTATCAATTCCATCGAAGTATCTCCGGCCCCCCATGCCGTGCCGCGCACGAAGGGGAGCCAAAGTCGATCAGTGTCCTGACGAGCTACGCCCTCTTCTTATTTGCGGAACAAACGGACTGCCGCCGGAAGCCGGTTTGGAATCCTGCGGCTGATACTCTCCAACAACCACCAGAGTGCCTTCTTCGAGCTGCTCGCTTTGCACCTCCGTCATGCTCCCGTCGCTTGCACCGACCACTACCGAAAACGGGCGCACCAAGGAATCGGCGGGAATCCATACGGTGCCGCGTCGTGGCTCATCTTCTTGGCCTCCGCGCTCTTCATCAGATGCTTCACCGGATGCGGAAGAGCCTCTCTGCGGCTCGCTCCCGAGGGCTCCGCGGCTGTCGGAGACCACCTGATCGGGCGATGGACTGAAGCGCAAGGCTGCGTTTGGAACCATCAGCACTTCCTTCTTTTCGCTCACCAAGAATTTGGTGTTGGCGGTTAGATACGGGAGCAACCTTCCGTTTGAGTTATCGGTATTGACCTCAACCGTATAGGTCACGACATTCTGGGTCATGGAGGCATTCAACCGGATTTTGCCGACTTCGCCGTAGAACGTGTCGCCGGGATAGGCATCCACCGTAAAATTGACCCGCTGTCCGGCCTTGATGCTTCCGATGTCCGCTTCATTGACCGGAACCCAGACCTGCATGCGGCGCAAATCCTTGGCGATCAGGAAAAGGCTTGGGGCATTTAAGCTGGCAACGACTGTCTGGCCGATATTCACTCTGCGGTCGATGATCACCCCTTTGACCGGCGATTTAATGGTACAGTAGTCCAGGTTTTGCTGAGCCCTTCGCAGACTCGCCTCGGCCTGTTCAACGCTGTTTTGCGCCTGCACGACGGCCGCCTTGCCGACGGCTAAATTGGCCTTGGCCACTTCGAAAGCCGATTGAGAAGCATCGAAGTCGCTCTGAGATAAGGCATCCGATGGGCCCAGCTTACGCGCTCGCTTCCAGTCCCGTTCAGCCTGAACAAGCCGCGCCTGCAATTGACCCATGTCCGCCTCCGCCCGCAGCACGCCGGCCTTCGCCACATCGAGCTGTGCCTTTGCCTGCGCCACATCGGCCGCGTAAAGCGCATCGTCTATCTGCGCAAGTACAGTACCTTCTTCAATATTGGATCCATAGTCAATTGTCCTGCCCGCTTGATCCTTTCCGAAAGACACGATTTTGCCGGCAACCTGCGCACCGACATTCACCACCTCTTCCGGCTCCACCGTACCCGTCGCGCTGATGGCCAACACCAGATCGCCGCGCTTCAAAGGCACCGTATGAAAGGAAGTCGACCCGCCGCTATCGCTTCGAAAGATCAACGCGGCGCCGATTCCGAGCATTCCTATCAGAATAACGAGCCAAACAATTCGCTTTCTGAATCGATTCATACGAGCTCCCCTACCGGTTTAAACGAAGAGTGCAAGCCACTCATCCTTCGATGGAA
>JAVEVM010000038.1:0-10394 GCA_034005055.1 Desulforhabdus sp.
TCTGCGTTTGTCTCAATCCAAAACAATATAAGACGCACTTAATGTCTCAGCTCCTTTGGCTTATTATTGTCTATTTTTGCGCCGACGGTGATGAGATACTTTTCAGAGAAGATACTCTTGACAAACCGTTGCACAAGGCTCGTCTTTTCCACCGCAAATGCACCCATTGCATATCTTCTTTACTCATGGTGCGTCAAAACTTTGCCAGAATCGGTTCTGCTTCAGTCTCTATAAAGATGAAAAGGGCGCTCGTTCACATCTAAAAAGACACCAAACGCATCTTTTATATTTACTGGCACGAAGGCCAAGGCGCTGCAAATTAGACATTCCGGCAGTTTCAAAAAAAGATCTCAAGTCAGGAGCATAAAATATGGTAAAGTTTTTGCTTAAATCAATTGTTAACATGAAATTCTGGTTAGGACCAAGTCAGAGCTCAAGATCGTTCTTCCACTGAACAAGGACTCACCATGGAAGGTCTCAAGATAGGGGATTTTCAGCGCGGCCTCGTCAAAGTCACAGGAACGCAGCAGAAGTCCCTGCCATTCAAGCCGGGTGAAATCATTCAGGCTAAAGTTCTGAGCAGCGCCGATTCGGGAGTAGTGACACTCAAGATAAACGACACGGTCGTTACTGTAAAAACAGAAATCCCTTTGCCCAAGGATAGCGTCATCTTTTTTAAGGTGATCGGTCCGGATTCAGGTAAAGCAGATGCGGAGCTCAAACTACAGCTTACCGGCTACGCCAGGCAAGAGCCGGCCCCTTCGCAACCAACAACTGCCGCAGATTCCGGCGTCAAAGACTTACTCCTGCAGGCATCAAAACTTCTGACAAATAAACAAGAATGGGCCAGTGATTTCCCTCATATCATCAGGCAAATACTGAAAGCATTGCCGCAGGACACCAGCTCGCTTCCAAAGCAGACTCGAGTTGAGCTACTTGATGTTTTGAAGTCAAGTCTTAAGCTGACGGGGCAAAACATCCAGGAAAACGTCAACAAGCTTTTGCAGCATCTGCCGGAGAGCACGGAACTTGGAGGCGAAACCGGCAAGCTGCTCAAAAATCTTATGGTTCACATCCAAAAGCTGTCTTATGTCACCCTCAGAGATGCGCTGGAAAATACGGGCGTCACCCTGGAAACGAAGCTCAGAGCATTCTTGACGAACAGGGCCGGTGGGCCTCAACAACAAGGCGCCTCGGATTCCATTGTCTCCGGCCGCGAGCCACTGTCATACCCGGAGCTCGGAGCTGAAGGCAAGATGACGGCAGTTGCTCAGGAGATTCGTGGTGTCGCTCTGGGGGCGAAGCTCAAAGCATTTTTGATGAACCAGGCCAGCGTAGATCAACAACAGAGCAGCACGGATTCATCTGCCCCCGGCCGTACACCACCGGCTTCCATAGAGAGCGAGGTTCAAGAGGCGGTCGCTTCAACTGCACAGAAAAGCACCGGAGCGGTTGCAGGGACCGATGTTAAACCGGTACCGACCAGCACCGCACCAGAATCGGCATCGCTTGTTTCTGTGCCTGACTCCGAGCAGCCCCTTCCGAAAGACCCGGCTGCTAAAGCCGCCACTGAAGAATCATCCCTAAGACCACCATCTGCAAGGGGTGACGCTCCTTCCGACGCCGCTCTCAAGGCAAAGGCTCCGTTAGGGGCGCCGGCCGACCCGGGGATGGTCAATAAAGAAGCGGAACCACTGCCGCCATCAAAAGCAGCGCTGGAAGTGAAAGGAGAATTGGCTACAGCCAATTCAGCCGCGCAGGAAGCGGATAGCACATCACCGTTTCAAAAGGATCTGAAAGCAGTACTGACCCAGCTCAAAACACTGTTCGATGAGGAGAATCGAGGTCTGCTGGACAAACTTGCAGAGCAGAGCAGCGTCTCCGGCAGGACTGAGACCCATGAAAGACTCTCCCCAAAGGAGCTGATGAATGCCATCGACGGTCTGTTGCGGGACGTAGAAACATTTCAACTTCTATCAAAAGTGACGGATTCCTTCTATACCTTCCTGCCCGTGGTCTGGGACGAACTTAAAGATGGGGATATCGCCTTCAAGAAACCTAGAGGAGGCGGAAACGAAGATTCTTACTATTGTGTGATCAACCTGAATCTGGAAAGATTTGGCAACCTGATGATCATGGTACTGATGCAGCAGAAAGAATTCTTCGTCTCTTTTAAAACCGGAGATCCGCCGCTACGCTCCTTGCTTTCTGCACACACCAGGGAGCTTCAAGCCATATTTGAAGAGACCGGCATCAGGCTCCGGGGGGTAAATGTTTTGGGCAGTGAGGACGCTTCACTTGTCCCCTTTGAGCGCCTGGACGCGTTTGACAGCATCATAAGCATAAAGGTTTGAGATTCGGCCAAAAGGGCCGGCGCATACACAGCTGAAATAGCATTGCTGACTTTGCCCGGAGTCAATGTAGCTCAATGGAAGATAAACGAAGGAAGGCAATTGCTCTCAAATACCGCCACGGCCAAGACAGCGCTCCCAAAGTGGTCGCCAAAGGGAGCGGTGTTGTCGCGGAGAAAATAATCGAAATCGCCAAAGAGCATAATGTTCATATAGCCAAGGACCAGCATCTGGTGGAGGTACTCTCCACCCTGGATGTCTATCAGGAGATTCCCGTGGAGCTTTATCGGGCGGTGGCCAAGATCCTGGTCTTTGTCTACAAAATGACCAAAATGGGTTGAGCAGACGTTGGTCAGCCCAAAAGATCTTCAAGGGCCAGACGCGGTTCTATTGGAATTCTCACCCTAACCAGAGAAGCGCCAATGAAGCTAGACGAATTTTTCAGGCTCAGTCGATCTCCGGCGGCTTTACCCCTTGCCTGGATTCCGCTGGTGGCAACAGCACTTGCGCTGTATCTAATGACGGTGACGTCAGACTGCTGGGGTCAAGACGGCTTGGCCCGATCGGGATTGGAGGCCGACCTGACAGACCTCAGTCTTGAGCAGCTGATGGACATCGAGGTGACCTCCGTTTCCAAGAAGGTGCAGAAGCTCTCGGATGCTGCTGCCGCCGTTTTTGTCATCACCCATGAAGACATTCGCCGTTCCGGCGCCACAACCATACCCGATGTCCTGAGGATGGCTCCGGGAGTTAATGTTGCGCGCATTGACGCCAATAAATGGGCCATTTCAATCAGAGGGTTCAACGGCAGATTCGCCAACAAGCTGCTCGTACTAATGGACGGGCGAACCGTTTACAACCCGATCCATTCCGGGGTTTTTTGGGACGTGCAGGATACTTTGCTGGAAGACATAGAACGGATCGAGATCATTCGCGGCCCGGGGGCAACTCTTTGGGGGGCAAACGCGGTCAACGGCGTCATCAATATCATCACCAAGCCGGCCAAGGACACTCAAGGAACACTTATAACGGGAGGCTATGGCACCGAAGAACAGGGTTTCAGCGGCGCCCGCTACGGCGGGAAAATCGACGATTCAGCCTTTTACCGAACCTATTTCAAGTATTTTAACAGAGCCGATGCCGTGAATGCCCTGGGAGAAGATGGCGCCGACGGCTGGGATAAGTTCCAAGGCGGCGGCCGGATCGACTGGAATCCTTCGCTGAAGAATGCCTTAACATTTGAAGGCGACATTTACAGCGGCACTGCAGGGGACCGATTGACCGTTCCAACACTCGATCCACCCTACAGCGTTTCCTTGGATGAAGACACCGATTATTCCGGCGGCAACGTGTTGGGGCGCTGGCTGCATCATTTCTCCTCAACCTCGGATTTGACCCTTCAAGTTTACTATGATCGAATGGCTCGTCAGGACACAATTTTGGATATCACACTAGACACCTTTGATATGGAGCTTCAGCATAGCTTCACATGGGGGCCGCGTCAACAAGTAGTATGGGGAATGAATTACCGTTTGTACTCGGACAAAATCCTCGGCAGCGATTACGGAGATTTCGATCCGACCAGTGCCGATTATCATCTGGCGAGCGCGTTTATCCAGGACGAAATAACTCTTATCGAAAATCACCTCTCCTGTCTGGTCGGATCAAAGTTTGAGTACAATACCTTTTCCGAATTCGAGCTTCAACCCAACGCCCGCTTGCTGTGGACTCCCAATCCCCGACATTCCATCTGGGCAGCCGTATCACGCGCGGTCAGGACCCCTTCGCGCGGTGAACTGGAGGCTCGCCTGGACCAGTTCGTGATTCCCGGGCCGCTCCCGACTCTGGTCTCCATCTTCGGCAATCCCGATTTCGGCTCCGAAGACCTGATCGCCTATGAGGCCGGCTATCGCTGGCAGGCCGCCAGAAACTTATCCTTTGACATCGCGGCCTTTTACAACGATTACGCAGAGCTCAGAACCGTCGAGGTAGGCGCCCCCTTCCTGCAGGAATCGATGGGTATTCCCTATTACGTTCTGCCGATTTATCCGGGCAATAAAATGGCGGGGCAAACCTACGGGGTGGAAGCGGTAGCCGACTGGAGCCCGTATCAATGGTGGCGCTTGCAACTGGTCTATTCCTTTTTGCAGATGGATCTGCATCTTGATGAGGACAGCACCGACACGACCTCGGAAGTCGAAGGTGAAAGCCCATCCAATCAGGTCTCCTTTCGCTCTCTCATGAATTTGCCGCGAAACTTAGAGCTTGCCTTGTGGCTGCGTTATGTGGACGACTTGCCGGCTCAAGGGGTACCCGCATATGTTACTATGGACGCTCAGCTTGCCTGGCGCCCGTGGAAATACCTTGAGCTGGCTCTCGTTGGACGAAACCTCTTTGAGAATGAGCATCTAGAGTTTTCTCCCGAAATCATCAGCATTGAGCCGACACAAGTGGAACGCAGCGTCTATGGTAGGATCACATGGCGATTTTGATAGGGCTAGAGCACTTTCTGCAGCTGGATAAAATCAACCTGCTTCCGAAAATACACATGATGATTGTATACTTTATTGTCTGGGTGATAATGACGAGCTCGGTATCCGCAACTGCTCAACCAGCTCCTTTTCAGGAGTACGTTGTCAAAGGAGCCTTCCTTTACAACTTCGCCAGATTCGTCGAATGGCCGCAGAAGGCCTTTGCGAACGAGCAAGATCCTTTAACCATCTGCATTTTGGGAGAAGATCCCTTTGATAACGCTCTGGATCAATTGCGGGGGAAAACAACCGGCAAGCACAAGATACAGGTTCGACAACATGCCGCTCTTTCCGAGATATATTCCTGCAATATCCTGTTTATTTCAAAGTCGGAGCAGGACAAGTTAGCAGAAATTCTGTCCTTCTCACATCAAAGGCGGGTTTTGACAGTGAGCGACATGGAGAATTTCGCCGCACAAGGTGGGGTCATCGGTCTAATCACCGTGCAAAATAAAATCCGTTTTGAAGTCAATCTGGAAGCGGCCCGGCGCGCCGATCTAAGAATCAGCTCTCAACTGCTCAAGCTGGCTATCATTGTCAAAGAATAAGGAAGAACGAGCCTCATGCTCTTATTGCCCAACCGATCCATAAAGCTCAAGCTTACCGTCGTTATGATGGCAATCTGCACGATAGTGCTATTGGTTGCGACCATCGCATTCCTCTCCTATGAGCTCATTTCCTCTCGACGCACGATGGTGCAGGACCTTTCGACGCTGGCCAAAGTGATCGGAATCAATTGTAGTGCAGCCCTCCTTTTTGACGATCCCGAAGCGGCGCAGGAGACCCTTTCAGCGCTCGTTGCCGAGCCGCATATCATTGCGGCGGCTATTTATTCGAAAACCGGCGATGTATTTGCCGGCTACCGTGCCGACGAGCGCGAAAAGAGTCCGGTCGCAGTAGAATCCGGGAAAGCAGAACAGCTGCCTGCGAAACAGGCCGCAAGAGGACTGGACGGCTATGAATTCCATACCGACCGCCTCGATATGCTCCAATCCATCCGCCTGGACAATGAGATAATCGGGACGGTTTACTTGCAGGCCGATCTCGGCAGACTCTATTCAAGATTTGCCCGTTACAGTATCATTTGTCTGGCTATTATGGCGGTCTGTCTGGCAGTGGCCTTTTTGCTGGCAGCGATGCTGCAAGGTATGATTTCCAGACCCATTCTCAATCTCGTCAAAACCATGAACATCATATCCCGTGAGAAGGATTACGGAATTCGCGTCTCAAGAGAATCCAATGACGAAATTGGAAGGCTCATCGACGGCTTTAATGACATGTTGGCGGAAATCCAAAAGCGTGATGAGGCCCTCTATTTCACTCAGTTTTGCGTGGATCAGATGGCTGAGGCCGTCTTTTGGGCCGATTCACAAGGGAGATTGTTCTACGTAAACGAAGCAGCATGTCGATCCCTCGACTGTAGCCGAGCTGATTTGCTGACCATGCATGTTGCCGACCTAGAGCCGCAATTTCCGATAGAGCGCTGGCCGGATCACTGGAATGAAGTAAAGAAACGCGGCTCCTTCACTTTGCAGTCGGTCCATCAAAGAAGCGACGGCGAGATTTTTCCGGTGGAAATAACCGCACAACACCTGAAGTTTCACGGAATCGAGTACCTGTGCTGTTTTGTACGGGATGTCAGCGAAAGAATCCAGCTGGAATCGCAACTTCAGCGCGCCCAGAAAATGGAAGCAATAGGTAGTCTGGTGGCTGGTGTCGCCCACGATTTAAATAATATCTTGAGCGGCTTGGTGAGTTATCCCGAATTGCTGCTTATGGATCTTCCTGATGGCAGCCCGTTGCGTGAAATCGTGACCATCATCAGAGATTCGGGCCACAAGGCGGCCGCCGTGGTGCAGGACCTGCTGACTCTGGCACGTCGTGGGGTCGCGGCCAAAGAGGTCTTGAATTTAAATGAGATCATTTCCGAGTATCTTCTTTCCCCGGAATTTCAGGATCTGTGCTCTTTTCACAGTAACGTAACCTTCGAAACGTGCCTTGACTCGGACCTGTTAAATGTGTCCGGTTCGCCGGTTCAATTGTTAAAGGTGCTTATAAACCTGGTTTCCAATGCGGCGGAAGCCATCCCCAACGGGGGCAGGGTGACAATCGAAACGGAAAATCGCTACATCGAGAGACCCATAAAAGGATACGATGAGGTTAGAGAAGGAGACTATGTGGTTCTGCGCGTAGCCGATACCGGCGGCGGCATTTCGGAACAGGATCTGAAAAGAATTTTCGAGCCATTCTTTACCAAAAAGGTGATGGGCAGGAGCGGGACAGGCCTCGGAATGACTGTGGTTTGGGGATCGGTCAAAGATCATAACGGCTATATCGATATCGACAGCGCGGACGGAAGGGGAACCTCCTTTAGCGTCTATTTGCCCGTTACCCGCGAAGGCATCACTCCTAAAGAGCACGATCTATCCATTGAAGATTACCGAGGAGACGAAAAAATACTGGTGATCGATGATATTGACGAACAACGCCTGATTGCTTCGGCGATGCTAAAAAAACTGGGTTATTCCGTTGCAACTTGCGCAAGCGGCGAAGAGGCAGTCGAGTACCTGCGAAAAAATCGTGCCAATCTTATAGTACTCGACATGATCTTGGAAGGAGGTATGGATGGCTTGGAGACCTATCAGCAGATTCTGCAGGTTGAGCCAGGGCAGAAAGCCATCATTGCCAGCGGCTTTTCCGAGACCGGCCGGGTTAAACAAGCAGAGCAGCTGGGAGCAGGCGCCTATCTAAAGAAGCCCTACACCCTTGCCAAGCTTGGACTGGCAGTCAGGACCGCATTGGACAAGGGTAAATGAATGGAGCCAGCGGCATTGGCGTTAAACACCAAGGTGATGGCGAAGCCACCAGGGCAGAAAAGATGAGCGTACTCCCCCATCCGTTATTTTGCCCTCTTGCTTGTGCTTGATCACGTTTTCTCCTTGCCGATGTAAAAAGGGCTCCATCGCGTTTAACCGGTTGAGATCGCTGAGCTGAATCGAGCCGGCCTCAATGCCGGTCAACAACCGGTTCTCTTCCAGGCAGGCGAAAAAAGCGGGCTGTTCGGTGATCGCCTCAATCAGAAAATGGCTTCTGATTTTCAACACCAGCGCGACTTCGTCGCCTCGCGCTCCCCGGATCACGCCGAAATAGGAGCGAGCATAGGCGCTCATCTGCTCGTCACGGCTCATTTCATCGTAAATCCTGGAAGAGCAGAAGACTCTTACCTTGGCAAAATGATCCGTATAGTTCAGCCAAAAGCGCTTCTTAGCATCTTCACGGGTGAAATTTTCGTAAAAAAAATCGATCAGTCTCGCGGAAATCCACCGTCTCAGAGTCTGGCGCCCCGTCTGAAAATCGGAAACTTCCTCTCTCGTCGCTCCATCCCACGGGCGCCAGCAGGATTCATCGGTAGGATCGCCGATCAATTGCAGGGCAGCTACCTGCAGCTGATTTGCATGCTGAAGGTTCCATGGCTCTCCTAACGCCAAAATAATTCTCGTGAGGCATTTTTTGACGGTGTCATCATTCCGGTGGCTGCCGAGGAACTTGATCAGATCGGGAACCGTCTCCTCCAGTCTCTCCTCTTGCAGCATAAGGTCCAAATAGGCAAGCGCCGCCTCAGAGAAGTACCCGTAACCCTTCACATGATCCGGCAATTCCAGAAACTGCCAAACCTTTGACAGTTCTACCCGAGTCTTGCACAACATTGCGCCTAACGCAGCTGCACCCTCCTGGCAGGTATAATAGGGCGCATGCAGGCAAATGTTGTGCAAGCAGATTCGCTTGCCTGTGTAATGCTTGATTCTTTCCCCAATGAATGCTCCCATAGCTTGACGTTTTTGAACGTCCATAGCTTGCCAGCATTTCAAGAGGGCATCAAACAAACCCAACAGCATGCCGTCACGAAAACGTTGACCGATCAAATCCAGGGCGAGCTCGAGGAAGGGGGTTTGGATGACAGCCGGCTGGCCCGCTTCACGGTAGCCAAGAGACCATGCCAGCTTGTGCACTCTCCTGAGGGTGTTGAACTGTTCTGCCACAGCCTGCATTCCCATAGGAGCCAGTCGCAAGAAAGTGTGGCGGATTTTCCCGGCTTCGGGAGGAGTCTTATCCAAATAGATGGAATGGCGGCGGGTAATCTCTCTGACGGTCCGGTGCGCTTTTTCCAGTCGATCTTTGCCAATACCATGCAGAAGCTCCACCAAACGGGGCTGGGAAGTCAACACATCGGGCGGTGCGGCCGCCGCGAGGTGGCGAAAAGAGCCAACAAGAGGGAGGCCTGTCGGCATGGCGTTGTTAGATTCCAGCGAGGGAGAGAGCATCGAATGATTCTCCACTATTTTTTCATTCCGAGAATTTCTCCAATTCGTTTCTCGGCATCTGTACGCACGCGAAATTCGACTCTCCTGGAAGCTTCGCTGTCCTCAAGCTCTTCTACAACGATTTTTTTGCTCGAGGAGAGTCCATTGGCAGTAATTTTACTCCGCGCCCAATCCTTGAGGTCGGGATCGACGACCAGCCCCAGGGCATACTCGAGAACGCTTCTGGTCCGATCCTGGGAGAGCTTCATATTGTTGATGTATGCTGTCTCTGCATCGACCTCGGCATTCCACTCACTCGAGGTATGACCTTCGATTCTGATCTCTTCGATGGTATCTCGATATTTGGGCTGTGACAGCAGCGCGATGTACCGGGGAAAGAAATTATCCAGAATCTCCTTGAACGTTGCTTTTATATTAACATCGCCTCGGCCGAAAAAGACCTCCGGTTCCTTGAAACGTATTGACAGGGTGTTTCTGTCTATCACCGCCGACCAGGAATTGAGCTCTTGCCGGAATTCGACGGTAAGATCTTTGTACAGGTCGTCCTGGAGCTCCCGGTAGGTCTGAGCGATGAGCTGCACTTTCCTGGCAATTCTTTCCTCTCTGACGGCTTGCTCCCGCTTGGACTTGAGATCATCCTGCAGTTGCAGCAATGTGGCTGACATGAGCAGAGCAAAAATCAAAACCAGGGCGGCCATCAGATCTCCGATCGACAAGGAAAATGGATTGTCGCCCTGCGCCGAATGTGCTGATCCGATTGATCGCGGCATGATTCTACGTTCCTTTCAAGATACGGTTTACGGATGCAGAGTCACAGCGAGCATGAGGGAGCGTTCCCACGGAGGAGCGTGGGAACGAGATTAGCGAAACTCTTTGAACGAAACCATGCTCCATGCTCAATTAAGTCTGGCTTTGGTGTCGGCAATTTCTTCGAAAACGCCGTTTAGTTCTTCGATTCCACCTGACAGCGACTGTACCGCTCTGCTCAACTGCTCGGAAAACTGGCCCAAATACTCATTGAGGGAAGCGCGGGTGCTTCTTTGATATTCTGAAAGCCCATCCTGGATTTGTGAAAAGATCCCGTTCAAACCTGTTTGGATCACCGCAAATTTGTTTGCATAGTCGGTTGCCACTTCTTCGGCCTTGCGCAACGACGATTCCAGGTGAAGCAGAGTCGTTTGGCTAAGGCT
>JAVEVM010000039.1:0-10336 GCA_034005055.1 Desulforhabdus sp.
TTCCTGACCACCAAACATTGACCGATATCCAGTGTTCCGATCTTCTTTGCTATTTCCCAGCCGAAATCGATATCGGCATGCTCCCGCCGGTTCGGCTTCCGGCGCGTCAGGACACCTTCCGGGGCAATCAGCTCGGGCAGGAAAATCGTTGAGGATTCTATGCGGATGCCCTCGGTTTCGAGCTCCTCAGCCAGTGCCCGCAACAGGAAATCGTCTTTCTTGTTCCGCAGCCTGTTCATGAACTTGACTGCACGCCAATCCGGACGAATACGGGTGTATAATTTAGCCTTGTTGATCGCTCCAGCCATTGCCGCGCGGGTGATTCCAGCGGAGTGGAAAGTTCGAATAAGCTTGTTGAGCTGTCCCAATTTTAGCATGTGCAGTTCGTCAACATACTTGCTCAAAGCAGAATCCGTTTCCCCTTCAAAGCCAACGGCTATCACCTGTACATCGGCCTGACGGGAAGCATGTGCGAAGAGCAACGGAAATTGTCCGCTTCCCGCAATCAAGCCGATTCGAGAATCGGTTTCGGAGGTGCGCTTGCGTTGTTCATGCATCGAAAACTACCTTGTAACACCGCGCTTGGATCGATCAGACAGGAATTGCAGCAGGATTTCGACCTCGGCAGTGGACTCAGCTTCCTTGCGGGCTCTAAGAATGGCCTCTTCCAGTGTCAGGCCGGAGCGAAACAGAATTCGATAACATTTTTTCAGTGCCTGAATGGTTTCTGAAGAGAAGCCTTTGCGCTTCAGCCCAACCAAATTGGGGCCATAGAGTTTTGCAGGAGCACCGAAGGCCAGCATATAGGGGGGCATATCCATTCGCAACCCCGATTTGCCACCGATGAAGGCGTGGGTCCCAATTCGAATGAACTGATGGATAGCCACCAGTCCGCCAATCACAGCGTGGTCGTCTATGCGGACATGACCAGCGAGTGTCGCTGCATTTGCCAGAATAACATAATTGCCGATTTGGCAGTCATGAGCGATATGAGCATAGGCCATAATGAAGTTGCGGTCACCGATACGCGTCCTTCCCACTCCCCTGGCGGTGCCGCGATGAATGGTTGCATTTTCTCGTATGATGTTGTCGTCGCCGATGATCAGTTCTGTTTCCTCGTTTTGATAACTCAAATCCTGAGGGGGGTATCCCAGAGTTGTGAAAGGATAGATCTGATTGCGCTCACCGATCGTGGTCTTGCCGTCAATTATCGCATGAGGTCCCACTACAGTGCCCGAGCCAATGGCGACCTGCGGACCAATAACGCAGTAAGCTCGAATAACCACATCATGGGCCAGCTGTGCGCCGGGGGACACTATAGCGGTGGAATGGATTTCCATGAAGTTTGAGATCTCCTGATATTCATTTGAAAAATACTAAATCAACAGCCGTCTCAACTCTCGGGCAATATTTAGACTTCCGCTTCTGTTTTTCCGGAATCGATAGTCGCCATAAGCTCAGCTTCAGCAACCAACTGATCACCAACCAGCGCTTCGCCCTTCATCTTGAAAATGGCGCCCCGCTGCTTTAGCACAGCCAGTTTGAGGATCAGTTGATCGCCGGGCCGCACCGGCTTTCTGAATCTCACCTTGTCGAGTCCCATCAAATAGACGGAATTGTTCTTTGGCTCAGACAACAGTGAGAATGCCAGGATGCCGCCCGCTTGGGCCAACGCCTCAACGATCATCACACCCGGCATCACGGGATTACCTGGGAAATGCCCCTGGAAAAATGGCTCATTGATACTCACATTTTTGACCCCGATTACCTTTTCCGGCGTCAACTCGATGATCCGGTCCACCATCAGAAAAGGATAACGATGCGGCAAAACTCTCATGATTTCCAAAATGTCTTTGGCCATGTTTTCCCCATGCTTGGTTGTTGGCTGATGAATCCGGCGGGGGGTTCAAACCACATTGTGTCAAATCGGCAATTGCTGAGAAGCACAGCTAAGGACTGACAGATGTCGAAATCATATGATGACATATGGCGTCAGCTTCGCTGGAATGATAGAAATCCCCTGCCAAAGAACCCGGATCGCGCTCCCGCTCTACTTCCTGATCAAGGCTCCGGCAGATCCAAATTACGCTCAAGTCGCTCCACCTTCTTTTTCAGCTGCCGCAACTCTTCCCTATATTGAGACAGGCGCCTGATATGCGCACTATTTCTCAGCCACTCCTTGTGCGGAACCGCTGGTATGCCGCTCACATCTTCCTTCGCTTCAACCGAATTGGATACTCCAGACTTCGCTCCGACCCGGGCGCCATCTCCAATCTTGATGTGTCCAACTACCCCGACTTGACCCGCCAGAACGACATGGCAGCCAATCTGCGTGCTCCCCGAGACTCCCACCTGCGAAACTAAAATTGAATATTTACCAACGATCACATTGTGGCCGATCTGCACCAGATTGTCGATCTTGCAGCCCTCCTGAATCCAGGTTCGTCCAAAAGTAGCCCGGTCGATGGTACAATTTGCCCCTATTTCGACATCATCATCAATTTGAACAGTACCTATTTGCGGGATCTTAATATGTTGGCCGACCTCGTCCTGTGCGTACCCGAATCCGTCACTGCCGATAACGGTGCCGCTATGAATAACAACCCGATCCCCAATGACGCAATCGTCCATGATAACGACATTAGGGTAAATCAGGCTACTTTCCCCTATCCGCACATTGCGCCCCAGATAGGCTCCTCCGAAAACGGACGTTCCGGAGCCGATGGAGCTCCCGGAGCCGATATGAACCAGCTGACCGATTGCTACCTGAGAGCCCAGAGACACGCCTTCTTCGATCTGTGCGCTGGGGTGAATACCCGCGGCGAGCCGAACCGGCTCGGCGAACAGCTGCGCGGCCTTGGCCAGGGCCAGATAAGGTCGATCACAGATGAGAAGAGGAAACTTAAGGTCTTCATAGGAGGACGGCACAATCAATGCCGCCGCTTTGCATTCCGCCAAAAGGGGCACGTAACGGGCATGGGTCACAAAGCTCAGGTGTCGTGGTCCGGCATCCTCTAAAGGGGATATTCCCTCAATGAGAATCTCAGGATCCCCGGTGAGGCAGCCCCCCAGGTGTCTGGCGATCTCCCCCAGCGGGAACGATCGCCTGGAGCCATGTACACGTTCAGCCATACCGCCCGGTCCTGATTACTTCCTAGGACTGACTTTGTTCAATTCGTCGATAATTTTCTTGGTAAGATCATAATCGTCATTAGCATAGACGATCCCGCCTTTGCCAACTTCGATAACGAAATCGTATTTTTCCTTCTTTCCAATATTCGTGGAAATCTCCAGAATTTTATCGACGATGGGAGCCGTCAGCTCGTTGGAGAGCTTGTTGAGCTCCGCATTCGATTCCATCAGGGCCTTTTCACCTTCCTGTTGCTTACCAAGCAATTCCTTGGCCTTCTTAGCTCTGGCGTTTTCGTCCAATATGGAGGATTTCTTTTCGTATTCCTCTCGCAGTGATTTAAACTGTTTGGCCTTTGCTTCCATCTCAGTCTGAATTTTCTGTTTCTTTAGATTGAACTCCTGCTTGGCCTGCTGGCCCCATCTCGATTTGTCCAACACGGTCTGAATGTCAAAATAAGCAATCTTGAGAGAAGCTGACCATGCTGTGCCGGATACGAAAACAAAAACCCCTATGATCAAGCCGAGGCTCACGAATTTCGTCATTTTCATGCTCTTGAACTCCTTAGAAAAATGCTCCCGCCGAAAATTGAAATTTGTTGCTATCGTCACCTTCTTCGCGGTCCAGGTTGTATGCCCATTCAACCCGGAGAGGACCAAGGGGTGAATTCCACCGCAGTCCGGCACCCGCATCGGTTCGATATTCATCAAATTTGAAAGGATTGCTTCCCAAAAACGAATTACCGGCATCGAAGAAAACTACTCCCCGAAGTCCCATCTTTTCCAGTACGGGGAATATTACTTCAATGTTGCCCAAGCCATAGGTCGTCCCACCGATCACCTCCCCATTCTCATCCTTAGGACCGACATCGCCCCAATCCCAGGCACGGAGCGTATTGATACCGCCAAGGAAGAATCTTTCGTAAAGGGGCGCCGGATCGCTGCTGCTCTCCGTGATCCAGCCCACCTCACCCCGAACAAAACCGACCAGCTTCCAGAATATGGGGAAATACCAACCCGATTGGATCTCGGATTTGAGAAAATCGCTGTCACTACCAAGATAAGGCGTAGCATACTGCAAAGACACTGCATTGATGGAGCCTCGAGTCGCCAGGAACGGATGGTCCGTGCTGTCCCTCTCCAGTATTGCAGTAACCGCGCTCAGGTTGGAGCGCCCCTCCTGGTCCCTTAATATTGCTGAGGCATTATCGGACAGGTTTGAAATTTTCGCATTTTCGAATGTATAGTAGCCGCTTATTCTGCTCCAATTGCCAAAAGCGTAACCTGATCGCAGTCTGATTCCGACAGCATCTTTGGTGAAATCAGGGTAGTCTCTCACCCAATCGTAGATGTCGAACCCTGCACTGATGGGCCTATCGAACAGCCACGGCTCGGTAAAACTGAGGACGTATCGTTGCGCCGACTGTCCCAGGTACCCCTTGACTCCCAAATATTCTCCTTTTCCGAAAAGATTGCGTTGCATTACTTCGCCAGTTACAAATAGTCCGTCATCGGATGAGTATCCACCTCCCACGCTGATCGATCCGGTAAATTTCTCCTTCACCTTAACATCTAAGTCCATAACATCCGGTGCACTCCCTTCGGAAGGCACCATTTCAACATTCTCAAAGAAATCCAGCTTGCGCAGATCCTGCATGCTTTTTTCTAACTTGGTGCCGCTGAAGGTTTCCCCTTCGGCCAAATCGATTTCTCGACGAATCACCTTATCGCGTGTTTTGGTATTGCCAGATATGGAAATTTTCCCGATCCTGACCTTCCTGCCTTTGCTCACATCATAGGTGATGTTGGTCGTGTGCTGGGTCGGATTTTGCTTCACGTCGGGATTCACATCCACGTAGGCAAATCCTTCGTCCATATATATCTTGCCGATATTCTGAACGTCTTCACGTAATTTCTCCCGACTGAAATAATCGTCCTCGCGGACCTCAAGCTTCTTTCTTACTTTCTCGTCTTTCTCATCGTCCAACATGTCGCCCGCTACCGTAACACTCTCAACCCGGTAGCGTTCCCCTTCCTGTATGGGAATTTCTATGTAGATTCCGTCCTCACGATGGGAAACCACCGGCGTGCCGACTTTTGCATCCATAAATCCCCTGTCGTGATAGTACACCGTCAATCGATCAATGTCGGTATCCAGGATATCTTTCTGCAACACCCCCCGATCGGTGAACCAGGACAAGAAGATACTTTTCTTCTTGGTCTGCATGACCCCGCGAAGCTTGCGGTCGGAGAAATGCTCATTGCCCGTGAAACTGATTCGCTCAATATCCACCCTGCCCTTTTCCTCAATATTGAAAGTCACGATGGCCTTTCTGGGATCAGTCGGGTAGCTCACATCGGTCGTTACTTGAGCATTGTAATATCCTTTCTGCTGGTACAGTTTGAGGATCTTCTGAACGTCTTCATTAATAACGCTCTTCTCCAGTACCGTATAGGGCTTGGTCGAAATAGCGGCCAGGATGTCCTTCTCCTTGATTTTCTTGTCACCTTTTATGTTCACTTCCTGAATGGTTGGATTTTCCCGCACCACGAAGGTGAGGAGCTTGCCCTTGGGCGTGTCGGTGACCTCGGCATCCACCTTCTCAAAATATCCCATCTTGTAGACTGCCCGGATGTCTTCTCTCACCTGAGCGGGACTGAGGATTTCTCCAGCTTTGCTTTTGACATTCAACTTAATCGCAGCAGCCTCTATCCGCTCATTGCCCCGCACCTCAACGTCTGCGATGACCGCCTTGGCAAGCAAATGGACGGCAACTCCCTTGCTCACCTTGTCGGCTGCCAGGGCAAGGTTTTCAAGTCCTTGCTCCTCACCGAACAGCACTTCGGTCTTCTTCTGCCCGGAGACATTAACCAGCTTGGCATCGATGCTGATCGTGTTGCCGAACTGATTAAAGCTGCCGTACAAGGCATAACCTGCGCCCACCTTGCGAGCCGCAGATCGGGCCTGCTCATCTGTTCTGACCACTTCACCGGCTCCTAGAGCTCCGTTCACCGCAGCCGGATCGACGGTCTGCGCTCCGATCTCCGAAAGCTGACGGGTTAAAACCTCCTGCAGTGTCTTGCGAACGTTGGGTAGATCTTGGGCGCTACGAATCAAGAACGGCATTACTGCAACCTTTGGGGTCTGATCCTGAGCCCATGCTCCTGTCCCAATAAATACCATCAAGCATATGAGGACACTTAATTTACGCATCCACCCCCCTCAATTACTTCTGTTGCTACCATGATTTTTGCTCAAATCCTGCCTCATACCCCTCAAATGAAGCCGACAGTCTATCTAATATCGCAAATAAATCTGGCTTCTAAGTCTTTTCAGCGGATTTGACTATAGCACTTTCGCACATTCAACCCAAGCATATTTAGCGTGGGCTTGGAGCACGGAGCTTGGAGCACAGAATCATTTACCCCCAACTCCATGCTCCAAGCTTCGCGCTACTCCGCTCTAAGTTGACCGTCCACCAGACGAAGTGTGCGATGCATCATGGAGGCAAGCTCCAGATTGTGAGTGACCACAACCATAGTGAGCCCCAAACCTTCGTTCAGCTCAACCAGCAGTTCGTGCAAAGTCCTTCCGGTTCTGGTATCGAGATTACCGCTCGGCTCATCGGCAAGAAACAGCTTAGGCCGAAGCAACAGAGCTCTGGCCACTGCCACCCGTTGTTGTTCGCCTCCCGACATCTCACCGATACGATGATGCAAACGATCGATAAGACCTAACTTGCCAAGCAGATCAATGGCCTTGTTCTTGACTTCCCTATTGGAAATGCCCGCTATCAAGCCCGGCAGCATCACATTTTCCAGGGCATCGAATTCGGGAAGCAAGTAGTGAAATTGAAAAACAAAACCGATGTGCTTGTTGCGGAACTTAGCCAGCTGTTTCTCGTCCCAAAGGAAAATATCTTGTCCCCCGTAGAGCACCTTTCCCCCGGTCGGCTTTTCGAGGGTTCCAAGGATATGCAAGAGTGTTGATTTTCCCGCGCCGGAGGCACCCACTATCGCTATTCGCTCACCACTTCTGATCACCAGATCGAGGTCTCTGAAAAGTTCGATGGTGCGAGCTCCGCTGCCGAAGGCCTTGGTCAATCCCATCGCATGCACTTCCACTGCCTGCTGCCGATTATTCATAGCGAAGAGCTTCTGCCGGCTCCAGCTTGGCGGCTTGACGGGAAGGATAGAGTGTGGCAGCCAGACTTATCACGATGGCAGACAAGGCGATGATTGCCACATCAAGACCTTCCATATGAACTGGCAAGGTGGAAATATAATACACGTCCCGCGGGAGCTCGATGAACTGATATTTTTTTAAAATCGCACACAGGCTGAAACCGCCTATGAGGCCCAAAACAGTTCCCGAAGTCCCGATCATGAGGCCTTCTAAAACAAAAATCTTGCGAATGCTGGCTGTCGTTGCACCCATCGCTTTCAGAATGGCAATATCGCGTGTCTTCTCCATGACCAGCATGATAAGAGAGCTTACAATGTTGAACGCCGCCACCAAAACAATCAGCGTAAGAATGATGAACATTACCACCTTTTCTAATTTAAGCGCTGAGAACAGGCTTCGATTCATCTGCATCCAGTCCCGCACCCAAAAAGCTGGACCGAGGCGGGATCTCAATTGCTGGGCAATTTCTTGTGCCTTGTAGATGTCGTCAATTCGCACCTCGATGCCGGACACTACCTCCCCTATTCCCAGAAATTGCTGGGCTGCAGCTATACTTATATAAGCGAGTGTGTTGTCGTACTCGAACATCCCGGACTGAAAGATGCCGATCACCTGAAACAATTTGCTTTTCGGAGTCTGCCCCATGGGAGTCAGTCGACCTGTTGGGGAAATAACGGTGAGCCAGTCGTTGGTGCGAATCCCCAGGTTGTTCGCCAGCTCCACCCCAAGAATGATTCCAGAGCCTACGCCGATCTCAGTGGAGCGACTCGCAGGCTTGTCAAGATCTGTCAGATTTCCACGAATCATATCCTTTTGAATATTTACTACCTCGCCCGCCGTCTTTGGATCGATTCCCCGCAGCAGGGCGCCCGACACACCCCGTCCCGAGCTGAGCATAACCTGTGTGTAAACGTAGGGAGAGGCGCCAAGCACCCCGGATTCCTGTTTGATTTCGCCGATAACTTCACGGTAGTTGGAGATAGTGCCGTCAAAGCGACCCGTCACTATGTGGGACGTGATGCCGAGGATGCGGTCCCGCAGATCCCGCTGGAAACCATTCATGACAGCCAGAACAACGATCAGTGCCGTAACCCCTACTGCGACTCCGGCAATTGAGATAATGGTAATGAGAGAAATGAAGGTCTGGCGCCGCTTGGCCAACATGTAGCGCAGACTGACAAACAATTCAAAGTTCATGATCGATTACGTTTTCTTTTCCGGACGTAAATGGGGGAACAAAATAACATCCCGGATAGACGCACAATCAGTAAACAACATGATCAGCCGGTCGATTCCGATTCCTTCACCCGCAGCCGGAGGCATGCCATACTCCAGTGCCCGAATGTAATCATCATCCATCAGGTGAGCTTCTTCATCTCCCTCTTGCCTGGCACTTAACTGATGCAGAAAACGTTCTTTTTGATCGCGGGCATCATTAAGCTCTGAAAAAGCATTCGCCATTTCCCGCCCCCCGATGAACAATTCGAACCGGTCAGTCAGCGTTGGATCCGCCTCGTTTTTTCTAGAAAGAGGCGAAACTTCAAGTGGATAGTGGCTGATGAATGTTGGCTGGATCAGCTTCGGTTCAACCACTTGGTCGAAAATCTTGGTGAGCAGTTTGCCGTGTCCTTCATAACGCTCGGTTTCGATACCGATGGATTTTGCGTAGGCGGCCGCATGCGCTAGATCTTCAAGGGCCGCCACCGGCACGCCGCCCAACTCCACAAGCGCCTCGGTCAGCCGCAGACGTCGCCAGGGAGCGGTGAGATCTATGAGATTCCCCTGATATTCAACCTGGAGGGAACTTTCATTGACACCACTGGCAATGGCGGCAAAAAGCTCCTCGGTCAGTATCATCAGGTCTTCGTAGGTTGCATAGGCCTGATAAAATTCCAACATGGTGAATTCCGGATTGTGCTGCGTTGAAACACCTTCATTTCGGAAATTGCGATTGAGCTCGAACACCCGCTCGAAGCCACCGACCAGCAACCGTTTGAGATAGAGTTCCGGAGCGATGCGCAAGTACAAGTCCATGCCGAGAGCATTATGAAACGTTTTGAAAGGCTTGGCCGTAGCTCCCCCGGGTATCGGCTGCATCATCGGAGTCTCGACTTCCAGGTAGCCGCGCTCATTGAGGAATTGGCGAATGGTTTGGATGATCATGGCCCGCTTTCTGAAGATTTCCCGCACGCTCTCGTGCACGATCAAGTCTACATAGCGTTGCCGATAGCGGATCTCAACGTCCTTGAGACCATGGTACTTCTCGGGCAAGGGGCGCAGGTTCTTGGTCAGCAGAATAATATCTTCTACCAGCAGAGTTAGCTCCTGCGTGCGGGTGCGAAACAGAGCGCCGTTCACCCTGACGATATCCCCTATGTCAACCTTTTTTGCCAGCTCATAGCTTTCCTTACCCACCTGATTCTGCTGGATGTAAATCTGCATCTTTGCTTCAGCATCGAGCAGATGCATAAAGATGGACTTTCCAAAAGAACGAACCGACATGACACGCCCGGCAACCGTAAATGACACGCGCTCCGCCTGCAGTTCTTCGGCGCTTTTGTCACCGTATTGTTCTATGATATTTTGAATGTGGTCGGGAACCGAATACCCGTTCGGATAGATTGGAATACCCGCTTGTTCCATTTGCTCGGCTTTTTGCATCCGTTCCCGCATAACGACATTCATATCTTCCATCAGCCGTAGTTCCTTCCTTACTCAACCTCTTGATCCAGTAGTATTTTGTCCAATTTTTGAATCGACGAACGTTAGTTGATTTGTCTCACTGCGTCAAGCGCATTCACGGATTATTTCTCCTGCCTGTCCTTGAGCAGACCGGAGATGCTAAAGGCGATTATTAAGCCGCCAATGATGAACAATGCCCAGTCGCCCTGCTGATACAACCTTTTGAGCCCAAGTACGAGCAGAAAGCAGCCACCCAACAAGCTTATCCAAATGGTTTTGCGGTCCATAATCGGCATAGCTCCTACACTGGTTCGGAGAGTTTTTCTATACAACGAATCA
>JAVEVM010000040.1:0-10332 GCA_034005055.1 Desulforhabdus sp.
TTATACATTATAATAGCGAAGTAATGGGTTTAATACAATCATAATTAGTCAGAATCAAAATTGCCAAAATTGAGCATGCTACTTATGGGACAAGGTACTAGCCGCTTCACGGCCACTCACAAAATGGGACCAAATTCCCCATTATATATTGGGGGAATCTCCAGAAGCTTCGACAATTGAAATATGGCTCATGCACGAACTCCTCACCGGACGAGACCAAGTGCCAGCGTTAGAAGTGATTAAACCAAAACAAGGTGAAATCAATGTTTGAGCATCCCCACAAAGATTCTTCCCGGGATCGTCGAGTTGCACTCGGCAATCACTCAAAAAATGAGCCGAGTGAAAGTCGGCGATCCCGGGTTCAGCAATCTCCCAAGGCGAAAGTCTGGTATTCAAGGGGGTACCTGCCGCACTTCGACGCACCCGGGCTCATCCAGCACATTACGTTTCACTTGGCGGATTCCCTGCCTCGCGAGGCTATTGCCCGCATGCAGGATCAGCTTGAGTATCTTCCGAAAAAGCAACAGGCCGTGGAGCAACGAAAACACATTCAAGAGATGCTCGACAGTGGACTGGGGTCGTGTATCCTGCGTCAAGCGGAATTTGCCCGAATCGTGGAGGATTCGCTCCTTTTCGGCGACTGCACCCGTTACCGGCTCCTGGCTTGGGTAGTGATGCCCAACCATGTCCACGTATTGATTGAGCAACTTTCGGCGTGGCCGTTGGGCAAGCTGGTACAGTCATGGAGACGGCACACGTCGCGTGAGATTGGACGCCTCCTATGCCCGAAAAACCTGGGATCGCCGAGTTGCACTCGGCATTCCTCCACTTCCATCTGGCAACGCGATTATTGGGATCGATTTATCCGGGATGAGCGTCATTCTCTTATTGCTAAGAGGTATATCGAGAACAATCCGGTAGCAGCCGGGCTGGTTTTGAAGTCAGAAGCGTGGCCATGGGGGAGTGCCCGGTTTGTGAAAACGCCGAGTACAACTCGGCGATCCCGGGAGAAAGGCCGGGAGGTGGATGAGGTCTGAGTACCTTCGCGGCGGAGCATACATTCAATGCATCCACCTTCGCCTGCCGGGAAGTTGTATCGACCGGATCAACCCATTAGAACCGATACAAGATGCTGGCGAAACTGGAAGAGGAAGCGGTCAAGGAATTCGAGAAGAGAGGAACGAGGGGAATCAAGGCCAATGTCGATCTTTACAGCGGGCTGGTTTACTCCTTTATGGGCATCCCGCTGGATCTCATGACTCCGCTTTTTGTCATGGCCCTTGCAGCCGGCTGGTGTGCCCATATTATTGAGGAAAAGCTTGCCGAGGCTCAGGCCAAGCCGGCGATCTATTGGCCACAGGCGGAGTATGTGGGCAATTATTGCGGACCTGTTGGATGCGTGTACCAGCCGATAGAGGAGCGGTGAAGAGCGCAAAGGAGCGACTGGGTACGGAAAGGATTTCAAAGGCGGTATCGCCCCCTCATACAGGTCTGGGCATCGGGTGACTGGGGGCAGCTTGCTTCCTTCCACGTATTTTTCGCAATGGAATTATTCATCTTTTCTTTCTTTATTCCGAAGATCGTGAAAAAAGTTAGACGAAGTGATGGATAGGCTCGAAAGTGAGAACTTCGAACCACCGGCCACAGTCTTTATTCCCTCTCAAACCGAAAAGAAGGATCAATATCGTGGACATGAAAAGGGAATATCCCTGCCGGACGGTCCTCAAAATAAAGCTTCAAAGTCTCGCGGATTACCGTAAAAGCCAGCTGACTCCACGGGATGTCCTCTTCTCTAAATAATCTAATTTCGAGGCTTTCGCTGCCGGCGGCGAAGTCGGCTTTCAACAAGCTCGCCCGAAACATCAAATAAACCTGGCTGATGAAAGAGAGATTTAAAAGTGCAAAAGGCTGCAGGTTTCCAATCCTTGCACCGGCTTCCTCCCAAGTTTCGCGCCGGGTGCCTTCCATTACAGTTTCGCCGTTTTCAAGGTAGCCCGCCGGCAATGTCCATTTGCCGTATCCCGGATCGATCGCGCGGCGGCACAGTAGAATCTCATCCTTCCATTCCGGAATGCAGCCGACTACCATTTTCGGATTTTCATAGTGGATTGTCGCACAACTGCCGCAGACAAAACGCTGCCGGTCGTCGCCTGGTGGGATACGCAATACCACATGGCCGCCGCAATTACTGCAATAGTTCATATGAGCTGTCGACTCCCAAGCTCCATTGTTGTGATTCGATCTACAATGGTTTATCATACATTATCGGATTCAGGCTCTCTGCAGGACCCCCAAGTTTTGGAAGCCCTGCGCCTTTGCTCGCCGCTCAGCTCAAAGCAGCCGATACGGATAGGCCCGCTTGGTCCATTCGCTATCCGGATATTCGGCCTGCAGCTTTTCGTAGGCATCTTTTAGCGGCTTTGCTTCATGGGTGCTTTTATAGCGGCTAACGCCGAGCAGATAAATTGCTTCAGGCGCCGAGTCGCTCTTCGAGTGATCGCTCACTATCTTTTCCAGGATCTTTATTGAACTCTCAAAATTGTCAAGGTCGAAATCCAGTTTGGCTCTGCCCAACAGCAGGGAGGGAATGAGCTCTTCAGGCGGCAGGAAACCGACCGTGCGGTGATGCTCCTTGCCATCGGCATCCAAAGTTATCAAAGTGGGCGTCCATTTTACCTGGAACTGCTCGGACAAAGGCTTATGATCGTAAGGCAGGCGCAACGGCACCACGCTTTCACTGATAAACGAGCTCACACCAGACTCCGGATACGTAACTGCATCCATCTGCTGGCAGCCGATTCAGCCAGGATTGAAGAAGTCCATCAGGACCGGCTTCTGTTCAGACTTGGCCCTGGCCAGTGCAGCATTCAATTCCGTTTCCCATTTGATTGAATTTCCCATTGTTCTCCTCCCGTTCTTCGATTGCTCGGTTCTGGACGTTCAAACCTTACCTGTTTGACTTACCAAAGGCGTTCGCATTATACAATTACCTAAGCACGAATGAGTGCTTTGCAATTGTCTCGAGGATCTGGCACGAAGCGTGCCGATGCACTCGTTGAGAAGATCGACGAACAAGAAACCGTTTTAACGAAAGCAAAGTGGGTATCTTGACGCCTTCAGTAAAGTGCATAGTTTCAGTTGGAATCACACTTTAACCATTCACTTTCAGATAGGGTTGGACATGACGAAAAAGATTCTGAGTCTTTTCCTGGTACTTCTTATTTATCCCCTCTCGATTTTGGCTCAAACCCATACGAAAGAGACCGCCTCTGCACCGGCTCTAACCGTAACAGGATATGGGGAAGCCTTTGTCGCACCCGATCAGGCAATAATCCGTCTGGGCGTAATTTCTCAAGCCAAAGAAGCCTCTGCCGCCCAACAGCAATCTAACAGGGTAGCAAGCTCGGCCCTGGATAAATTCAAGCGAATGAATATTCCCGTCGAGAAGATCACCACTGCAGGCTTGACTCTTTCACCGGTGTTTTCCAGGCAGAGCCCAAAGGGCCCGGAGGAAGCTTTGCAGCCGTCGATCGTCGGCTACCGCGCCCGCAACATGCTGCAGGTGGTGATCGATGATATCGGCAAGGTGGGAGAAGTGATTGACGCAGGCGTAAATGCGGGCGCCAATCAGATGGAAGGTGTGAGCTTCGAGCTTAAAGAGGACGGCAAATATAAGGACCAGGCTTTACGCTTGGCCGTTCAGGACGCTCGCAGGAAAGCCGACGCCATTGCCGCTGCCTTGGGTGTTGAAATTGAGGCTGTGCACGAAATCCTGGAAGGCGGCGTCAATGTCATTCGTCCGCAAATGCAAATGGCCAGAGCTTTTGCCGCCGAAGCGGGGGCTCCCGTCGAGCCCGGTCAGGTTAAGGTGGACGCAACCGTTACAATCCGATTTTGCATTGCGGCTGGAGACAAGGCTCACGATTGCGGCAAGGCCGATTTGCACAAGAACACGGGAGATGGAGGTTGAAAGCCTGAACAAGACAGGGCTTCATCCTCTAAATAAGAGCTGTGTTCGATCCTTATTCTGATCAGCTTACTACAGAAAGAGGCCGAATGCCGCTTCTCAGGAAAGCAAAGAGTTCAAAGTTCTTACACTAGACTGGTAGATCAAGGCGCGATTATGGACTCGTTCTATGAGGCACTTGCAAAAATCGGTTACCCGCACCCGGTTCATCCTGTTCTTACTCATTTTCTCATCGGGTTAGTCATGGCAGCCCTTGTTTTCGGCTTGGCAGCCTGGGTGCTGCGTTCTTCAAACCTGACAACAACGGCGCGCCACTGCATTATCCTGGCCTTGATCGGCGCCTTCCCGACCATACTCACCGGCTTTCTGGACTGGCAACATTTCTATGTCGGCGCCTGGATATTCCCGATAAAGATGAAAATGCTGCTGGCCATGGTCCTGCTCGTTCTTCTCTCCACCACCGCACTGCTCGCTTTAAAAGGCGTGCGGACGTCAAAAGGCATTCTGTTGATGTATCTTTGCTGCTTTCTGACCGTGATGGCAATTGGCTACTTTGGCGGTGAGCTGGTTTTCTCTGCCAAGAGCTCCGTTTCTGCTGCTCATGACGGCGACAAAGAGATCGCCCCGCTGCAGACCGGGCGGAGCGCCTATATGGAAGTAGCAGGAATTTTCAAGCAGCACTGCACGATATGCCATGCCGGTTCGAATCCGTCTGACGGGCTTCGGCTGGATAGCTACGATCACATCATGGCGGGCGGCGAAGAGGGACCCGTAGTGGTTGCCGGAAAGCCGGACGAAAGCGAACTGATGCACCGCATCAAAGGCTTGAAACAGCCCAGCATGCCAATGGGGCAGGAGCTTCTACCGGCTGAGAAAATCCAGGTCATTGAAGCATGGATCTCCCAGGGCGCTCACTCCTAAGCCCCAAAAAACGGAAAACTGAAGATCGGTCTCATCGGCGGATCGAAGGAGCTTCAAAGAATTTCGATTAGAATGAATGTGAAATTATCTCGCGCACCGGTTTCCAGGATTCTTTCGGGTAATCGCTTCGCACCATCTTCAAGTGAATGGAGTGAAACGATCCGCTCCATCTCAGCGCTATCGAAATTTTCCCAAACTCCGTCACTGCAAATCAGATACTTTTCACCAGGATGGCATTCGCTTCTGGCCGTAAAGACTTGCGGGGCTGGTCCAAGAAGATCACCGGCTATCATTGAAGTGACGATGTTCTTGTTCGGGTGAAATCGAACTTGCCGCTCGGTTATGATGCCTTGGTCGACCAAATCCTCGACCAGTGAATGGTCTTTCGTCAGCCTCTCCATGCCCATACCGGCAATCAGCCGATACACCCGGCAGTCGCCGCAGTTGAAGATCAATGCGCCCGTGCCATCTATGATTAGACCCGCGATTGTCGTACCAAGCCCGAACAATAAGAAATCGGCTCCAGCCATGCGATTGAGCGTGTCTTTGGCGAGCCCGATGATCGCTAACAGAGATTCCTCGTCGCGAATCGACTTTTGCTCTTTTCCGAACAGCTCAACAACCGTTCGGCTGGCCAGATCTCCACGAGAATGCCCGCCCAGGCCGTCGGCAACGATGTAGAGGTGTCTCTCCCCGGTGAACTCGGTGCATTCAGGCTGAATCATATCCTTCCGGAATATCGGTAGCTCATTGACCAGAAGGCTGTCTTCATTGATTTTCCTGACTTTTCCCGTGTTGGTGAGGTAACAGCAAAGGACTCTGATCAAAGCACGCTCCCTGCTTTCCGGAAAAAAGAAACAGCATGAACAGGATAATACGCGCCGTCAACGAAATAGGACCCGGCCACTGCATCTTGTGTTGAATTCACCATGATTTTCCTTAACATTGCAGTCCGCTATGTTCGCCGGCTTTTCCAGTACCGTATAAAGATACCACATGATAGCGTTTGTCGATAAGATCAGTAGAGCCAGCAAGAGGCAGATTAAAGCTATGATTTTCGCTCTGGCGGCGGTCCGAATTCCGCTCGCCGTCAGATCTTTCTTCTCCTCCGAAGAGGTCCGGACACGCTTCCAAGTCCTCCATCCCATCGACATGAAATAAAAAGCGAAAGCGGAAGTAGCCACTCCATTCACAACCAGAAGGATGGAGGAAAATCTTTTCAATTTGATGAGTGCCAACTCAAGATCATGATCCGCCAGGGTCTTCAACTCATCAAAATAATAGATGATATTTTGTATTCCAAAGAGCCCCAAAAGAGCCAAAGCCAGAATCAAGAATCCAATGCGCTTTCTCGCCCCAACGTTTATGGGTTCTTCATGCCGATTCATCAGAGCTCCATGGTCCGGCAGCCATACTCCCCGGCTTCAGCTTCCCCTCTCTCTGCAGCGGCCTAATTACGCTTAACTGATTCCGTCGGCACTCTCTTGCGAACAGCACGCAGTTTGACCGATTGTTATCGAATACCGTTTGCATTTCAGGTAAAGACTCGACTACCAGAACCACAGTCTCGAAATCCGCCCAGCCGTAAAGTTGTTGAGCCGGCATAAGAGGCAAATTGATACACCCGTGAGAACAATTCCCTTTGGTAATGTCCCCGGCATGAATCCAGACATGCTCATAGATCCGCAAAGCCCAGGGCATTGGAGCCGGTTGGCCGTAGGCATTGGTATAGCTTCTGGAAACGTGATCAATATCCTTGTCTCTCACCCTGTATATTCCGGCTCGCGTCCACCCGCCCTTTTTTCCGATGCAAATATGGGAATCGCCTGCAAGCCTGCCCTCTTCATACCATCCCAGAAAAGGAATATCTTTAACAATCAGAATGAATTTGGGTACGGAGCTCACTTCAGGAATAACCCTCGGCAACGGGGTCCAGCTCTTGTATGCTCTAAAATCATTAGGAACCTTCAGAGGGCGCCCGTTTCTAATATCTTCATCAATGTAGTAGGGCGCTCTGACATTGAGCCGGGCAAGGATTTGTTTAGAGATGCTGAAGCTCAGCTCGGGATCTTCCTTGTTGAGGTCGAGCAGTTCTTTTTCCGCTACCACCCGGTAGGTCCAACCGCTGGGATCGATTTCGGGCTCACCGTAGCTGTAACTATCCGCAAAATCCTGGCCGCGATTTGTTCGTTCGGAAATCGAATAGTACGATTGTACCTCGGCCGCCGTAGGATGATTCATGGTCGCGGCAAGATGATTCTCATTGACTCTGCCGGCACCACATCCCCACAAGGAGCTTAAAATTATTAACAACAATGGTAATCGCCATCTTTGTGCCTTCATGAGATTTCGTCCTTTCCTTACTTGTGTCTCAGTAAGGGGCTGTTTAACAATAACGCGGACTCACCGACGGATTTCGTGCAAAAGCGAGTCCACTTTGCTCAGGACTTCACATATCAAGAATTTAAGCACGCGCAGACACATCATCCACTTTCGATGAATTCCTTGAAGTCATGGGAAGGATAATTTCGCGTAGTCGAGCTGATTCTCAAAACTCTCAAGTTTATATTTTGAAATGACTACACGATTAACCGCAATGCCAAATCCATTACAGCTACGACGGCTGCAAAGGCCGAGGGGGGGGCAAAATGGGCTGTCAATGCACCCAAGGGAAGGAGGCAAATCATGCAGGACTGGAACGTTATCGTCACTATTCGGGAGAGCGGCTTCAAGGATGCCGTGAAGCTACTGGAGCAATTCGGTCCTGTCAGGCGCACAGATTTTTTCAATGTACTGGTTATGAAGGCTCACGATGTTCAAGAGATGCTGCAGGAACTGCGAAAAGAAATCATACAAAACCCAGGTACCTTGAATTTCATATCGCGAGTTGTACCGGTAACCGCTACTTTCAACTTTCAGTCAAAGGAGGAGCTCGAATCAAGGGCGAAAGAAATCGTTTTACAGTGGCTGCCGCAACTGGCAGGCAAAAAGTTCCATGTGCGAGTGCACCGCCGCGGCTTCAAAGGACGGCTTTCCAGTATTGATGTGGAACATTTCCTGGACGGTATATTGCTGGAACAGCTCGAACGGATGGGCACTCCGGGGCAAATTGATTTCGAAAGTCCGGACGCAATCCTTGCAGTCGAAACGGTCGGGCAGAAAGCGGGAATTTCCTGTTGGACCCGTGCGGACCTGGAAGCCTTTCCATTCCTGGGGCTGATTGACAGCTGAAAGAAATTCAGTCTAGGAGCTTGTCCGAGAACTGTCATTTCGAGCCGAAGGCGAGAAATCTTGTGCTTGCAAGTGTCTGATTTTACAGCTTTATCACTACGCTACGCTCCGTTCGAAATGACAAAAGAGGCATTCCCCGACAAGCTCCTAGGACATTCCTCCTGACCGATGAAAAACGATTATACCTATTTCGGCAAAGTCGACAGGCCGGGAGTATTGCATCGATAACCGATAAGCTTAAAATACGGGTACAATCCATTAGGAACCTATGAAAGGGAGGAGAGAAACATGGGAACTGTTAATGCGAATGGCAAATTGCAGTATCGCTGCACCAAATGCGACAAAGTGCACATGCGCTCGTGCTCGGATCTGGTGTGGCAGCTGTCTGAAAGTAAACAAAAGCCGTTCGGGGAACAAAAATACTTCGTTTCCGCCTGGAAGGAGTCCTGCGATTGTGGAGCCGAAATCAGCTGCCAATTCCTCGTGCGCGGATATCCCTTTAATTGCCTGGACGGAGAAGAGCTGCAGATCAGCGGAGCAGAGCTTCTTCAGCCATGCAATATCGGCATAAAAGAATCGATCTTCCTCTCTTCAATGGGAGCGGCTCTGACCAGATAGCAGCATTTTGCAGAAAAAGGAAAATAAAATCAGGGCAATGCAATTCGCAGCTGTAAAGCTTGGACGGCATCGAAAGGAGCGTCGGCTCCGGTGCCGATTAATCTGAGTAGCCCATTAGTCGTGGTACAGAGCCTTCCTGCGCGATCTCCTCATCGCGTGTGCTTACCTCTGCAGTCTTGCCTTGGGCATTTGGGGAGGGGAGCCTTATGATCATCGTCGTTCCGTGACCGCATGAGCTCACTGCTTCAATATCTCCTCCGTGGCCTTCCACCAGTTTGTGCACGTTTGCGAGACCAAGCCCCACTCCATGAGGCTTTGTGGTGAAGTAGGGATCAAAAATGTGTGGCAGATGCTCATCGGCGATGCCCGTCCCGGTATCAATTGCTTGAAAGACTACCTGGTCCGACTGCCTGAATGCCTCTATCGTTAATTTGCCGCCATCTTCCATGGCTTGCAGGGCGTTGAGATAAATGTTCAAGAGGACCTGGGCAAAGCGATCAGGGTCGACTTCCACCTGAAGATCCGGGGGATCAACCCGCGATTCAATCACAACCTTTTGTTGCAGCGCATCCTTTTCCACCAGGCGCAAAGTACTCCGGATCAAATCTTTACAGGATTGCACTTCCTTGTTCAGCTCTGTCGGCCGAGCAAAGTCAAGGAGCTCCGTCACGACCCGATTTAATCTTTCAACCTCTTGACCCATCACTTCCGCTATCTTTCGACCACTGTCGTCACCCTTGAACTTGCCCGCGAGGATCGTAGCGAATCCTTTTATGGAGCTCAGTGGATTCCGTATTTCGTGTGCTACCCCTGCAGCCAATCTGCCCAAAGCCGCCAGTCGCTCGCTGCGGCGAAGCTGTTCTTCGAGCTGTTTGATTTCAGTGATATCCGTAAATAAAAAGACATAACCTGTTGTTCGCTGCTCGCCGTCGCGAATGACCGAGGCATTTAGCAGCAGGGGAATACCTTCACCCTGTAAAGTGCGGCAGTGCACCTCCTGCTCCAACACGGCTTCTTCTTGCTTGAGCTGTTTGGCGATGGCGCCAAAACATGGGAATGTTGCGATCTTGCCGCTGAGACGCGAAGTCTTCAATATTTTCTTCGCCGCGTCATTCGTTGTTTGGATGTTTTCGTCCTGATCGACCACGATCAGCCCCACTGGCATCTGGCCGACGAGCGTGGAGGTGAAAGCACGCATGTCACTCAATGAGGATCGAGCCAGACGATAATGTTGCGCCCAGATAAGAGAGATGATCCCGGCGGCTCCCACCAGAAAGATTATTCCGAAAAGCAGTAAGGTTTGCTGCAAATCCTGTTGGCGCGCTTGTTCAAAGGGGGTCGGATCCAATCCGACCATGATAAACAGGTCCCTGCCGTCCGCTCTTTGGGCGCCGAGGGGACACGGCTGATTGCGCGAAAATCTTCCTTTGTGCTTCAGCCATGGCTGAAAGGTGCGGACTACTTCAAAGGACATTCTTTCGTTTTCGACAAAGCGATGGATTGTATGACCGGCTGGAGGCGGCACAAACGGCAGAATCGAGCCGGGCCGGTCGCTGTGGCTGTCGACCAGAACCTCGCTTTAGATCGGAAGAGCG
>JAVEVM010000041.1:0-10284 GCA_034005055.1 Desulforhabdus sp.
CAGGTGGAAGCGGACCCTACGCCGCACATGCATCTCATGCCGGCCGGCTTCGGATTCAGGGCTGAAATGTTCGTCAAGCCGTTCAAAGATGGCGGTCCGTATTTGAAGCCGGGAGTGGGGGCCGACAACCTGATTGCCGAAGTCGATGGCAGGCGGATGCAGGCCAAGCGAGACCTGGCGGCCGAAAGGACGAAAGCCGATGAAGTGGAAGCCGCCTCCCCGGATCTGGCCGCATTTGCGGAAGGCGAAGGGCGCTGGCTGCTCCATGAGCCGGAGGCGTGCCTGCAGATGCTTCTCGATCTGAAAGCCCTGCAGGAAGCGGGCGGACTCATCCTGGAGTGGCCCGAAGGCGAAAAGCTGCAGGTGGCGCGGGAAGCCTCCTTCGATCAACTGCGAATGCAAATCCGAAGCAAGACCGACTGGTTTGAAGTGAGCGGGCAGCTTAAGGTGGACGACAACCTGGTGCTCGATATGAGACAGCTCCTGGATCTGCTGCAGTCGGCCGAGAGCCGCTTTATTCCGATCGGCGAAGGGCAGTTCGTCGCTCTCACCAACGAGCTGCGCCGGCGTCTGCTGGAGCTGAGCGCCTACTCTGAAAGGCGCGGAAAGTCGATTGGGCTGCATCCTTTGGCTGCCTTGGCTATCCAGGATCTCACCGAGAGCCTGCCTCATTTGGAAACAGACCATGCCTGGCAGATGAGGCTGGATAAGATAAGATCCGCTCGATCCTTCAGCCCCGTGCTGCCGTCGACTCTAAAAGGGGAGCTGCGCGACTACCAGATGGAGGGCTACCGGTGGCTGGCGCGGCTTGCCCGCATGGGGGTCGGGGCCTGCCTGGCCGACGATATGGGGCTTGGCAAAACCATTCAAGCGTTGGCGCTGATCCTGGAGCGCGCTTCCACAGGCCCCAGCCTGGTGGTTGCACCCACATCGGTTTGCATGAACTGGGTGACCGAGGCCAACCGCTTTGCCCCTACCCTGAACATCCATCAATTCGGCACCAACGGTCGGCAGGCTCTCATCGATCGGCTCACGAAATACGATCTGCTGGTTACCAGCTACGGGCTGCTGCACCTGGAATCCGAGCTGCTCGCCTCGGTTGAATGGAGCACCATCGTGCTGGATGAGGCCCAGGCCATTAAAAATCTCACCACCAAGCGGTCTCAGGCCGCCATGAATCTCCAGGGCGATTTCAAGCTGATCACCACCGGAACCCCCATCGAAAATCACCTGAGCGAGCTGTGGACGCTCTTTAACTTCATCAATCCGGGCCTGTTGGGCTCCTTTAAGAAATTCAACGAGCGCTTTGCCGCTCCCATCGAGCGATACAGCGACCGGGAGGCCCAAAGGCGGCTCAAGAAACTGATTCAGCCCTTCATCCTGAGACGCACCAAAGCCCAGGTGCTGGAGGAGCTGCCGCCGCGAACCGATGTGCTCCTGAGGGTACAGATGAGCGATGAAGAGGCGGCCTTCTATGAAGCGTTGAGGCGCCAGGCGGTGGAGCGGATCGCAGCGGACAGCGCGCCGATCCAGCAGAAGCAGCTGAAGATTCTGGCTGAAATCATGCGGTTGCGGCAGGCTGCCTGTAATCCGCGGCTGGTCGAGGCCGGAAGCGGCATACCTAGCGCCAAGCTGGAGCTGTTTGGAGAAATCATCTCCGAGCTGCTGGAAAGCAGCCACAAAGCCCTTGTCTTCAGCCAGTTTGTGGGGCATCTGGCCCTCATCCGGGAATATCTGGACCGACAAAAAGTAGACTACCGCTATCTGGACGGCAGCACACCGCCGGCCGAGCGCAAAAAACAGGTGGATGCCTTCCAGGCCGGCAACGGCGATCTGTTCCTGATCAGCCTCAAGGCCGGGGGGCTCGGGCTCAATCTGACCGCCGCCGATTACGTGATCCACATGGACCCGTGGTGGAATCCTGCGGTGGAGGATCAGGCCTCCGATCGCACCCACCGGATCGGCCAGCGGCATCCGGTTACCGTCTACCGGCTGGTAACGGAGCACACCATCGAAGAAAAAATCGTCAAGCTGCACCAGGAAAAGCGCGATTTGGCCGGAAGCTTGCTGGAAGGCACCGACATCAGCGGCAAGATCTCCGCTGAAGAGCTCCTGCGGCTCATCCAGGAGCAGTAAAAACAAAATGAAAGCAGCCACAAAAGCCCGCTGCGTGCTTGATTGCCGCCGATAAGCGCGAACAGGAGCCTGGAGCCTGGAGCCTGGAGCTATTCCTCGTTCCCACGCTCCTGCGTGGGAACGCGTACTCTATAAGGAGGAACCACAATGCTGTCTTACGAAGAAGACATTAAAAAATTCAAAGAGGCGCTGGAGCTTGCCCCCGGCAATGCCGAAATATGGTGCAGTTGGGGATTGGCTTTGATGGAGCTTCAAAAGATCGATGAAGCTCTGAAGAAATTTGAGAAGGCTGCGGCCCTCAATCCCGATCTCGCCTCCGCCTGGTACGGCTGGGGCCTTGCATTGCTGGTATCCGGGCAGCGGGAAGCGGCAGCCGAGAAGCTCAAAAAAGCAATAGAATTGGACCCGGACAGCAACAGAGAGTTATAAGTCCAAGAACACCCGGAAGCCGGAGGAAGCGCTTAATCTGCTTATTAGCCTGATGAAGAGCTATCACCAAACAAGCGTGAGGAATACCAATCGGACCGGATTTCGACTTCCACCTTCTGTCCTCTGTCCTCTGCCTTTTGCCCCAAAGGAGCCTGTCATGTCCATGTATTTTTTGGATGAAACCGACGATTGGCCGGAATATCAAACCATCAAGGATGAAATTCAGCAGCTGGATGTGAAGTTGAACGAGCTCCAAAAGGAGTTGCAGGAACTGGAGCCCGCACTCCGATCCGACCCCCAAAACCATGCTCTGAAAGCCAGAGCAGATGCGCTCCGGGAGCAGCTCCAGGAGATCCAGCAAAAGCTCGATGAATCCCTTAGCATGTACCGCTAGGAGCTTGTCCGAGAATGCCTCTTTTGTCATTTCGAACGGAGCGCAGCATAGTGAGAAATCTGTAAAATCAGCCACTTGAAAGCATAAGATTTCTCGCCTTCGGCTCAAAATGACAGTTCTCGGACAAGCTCCTAGGCCGCCCTCAGCCGGCAACCGGATGATATTCTTAAACGCCCCTTCCAATAGAAATGCGTCGTTTTAGCTTATGGCATGGAGCGGTCATCTTCCCCTGCATTCTCTCCTTGCGCCTCGGTACCTCTTGTTCCGTCACTCCCCGCGGATGCAACCCAAGTTTTCGGCGGCGCACAACCCCCCATAATTGGCTCATGCGCAGCCCCAAAATTGGCGGGGACGCAACCCCATAATCGACGGGGACGCAACCCCGCCCTACCGGCCGCCGTTAATGCGGCCCTAACCGCGATGGATCAGGGTAGGGCGGGGTTGCGTCCCCGCCAAAAATTATGCATGGAAATTCCCGCTCTCGAGGCCTGTGAATGCCGTCAGCTCGCCATCGGCCACATAGTCGGAGTACAGGGTCTCGGCTGCCGAGCTCAATTGCTGCTTTCTATCTACCGGTAAAACGGGCGGCTCCGTGTGTCCAAGATCCGCGCGAAGCTGCTGCAAGGCGGTTTCAATGACAGCCAGTCGGTCTGCAGGTGCCAGTTTTTTCAAATTTTCCAATATCTCTCTCTTGGACATACCACCTCTCATATTTTCAGGTTTCATGGCTCGGGCTACATGGTGCCCGCTTTTCTTATTCGCCTGCCTCTTCGAGCGCCGGTCCCATTCTTACACTCGGCCATTTGGATGCTCTTCTATTTATAAATCAGCTGATGGGCTGCAGCCAACCGCTTCCGGACCTCGCTTCCTCGCCAGGCACAGCAGAAGTAAAACCTGCCGTTGGAAGAAAGAATCGCCTCCTCGATCCATTTGCCCGCTAGATAGCGCTGCTGTTCGGTGGTGAGCTGGTTGTTTCAGAAAATCAAAATACTTTTCAGATCGACAATGGGAATTTCCTCGACGATCTTGCCTTCTTTTTTCAGCACAATCCCGTTGGAGCGCCGCTTCAGCTGAAGGCCGTTATCGGTGACATCGATGGTCTGCATGGCTGCCGGTCAGCCTTTCTTGCAGTTCCGCCTCCAACAGGCACAGGACCAGGAAGGGATAGCTTCGCGGCGGAACATTGAGCACAGGTGTTACTTTGCTAAGCGCAGCACAACGGCGAGGGCACCGGAGATCTGCTCCATGGATTGATCAAAGAGTCTTCCCAACTTGCGTACGAATCTTTCCCGAGACACTGAGCGCACTTGAAATGTGTCCGCGACAGAGCTCTTATCCAAACCGTTTCCAATGCGGGCTCCACACGGATCATCCAGGGCGCAATCCGGTACTGGATGTTGTTCTATTTATAAAGCAATTGGTTATCTGCAGCCAACATCTTCCGACCTCACTCCATTGCTAAGCACCGCGGAACCGAACCTGCCGCTGGACGAAAAAAACGCGACCTCGATCCCCTTGCTCGCAAGACAGCGGATTATAGAGCAGACTGTATTTTTTCGTGCTCCAACGCTTTCCTAATGACCGTCTCCTCCAGTCGAGAAAGCAACTGTCACCCCTTGCGATGCAAACATTGCCCTTGGGCAAATTCTAAGAAGAAATTGATATCAATATTAACTGGATCGCTTCCAATCGCTGAGTTTGCTCTGCCATCGGAATTGTGACGCCGCGGTTTCATGTACTGTATCTCTTTGTTCACTTCCGTGCTCGCCAATAGCACTCTAGCGCTCATCGATTTAGTGCCGCCAGCGAAATCCGCGATCATTTCTGCATGCGGAATACCAGGCTGGCTTGCTTTGTCGCCGATGGTGTAGTTGATTCTTTGGCCGCTGTTGATATACAAATATGCCACGTGATTTCTCATGGAGATGATGCATTGAAAACCAATCTATCTTACCCTTGCGGGCGATGCAGATTCAAGCGGCTGAGTTGAATCACTTATTCCTAGCGGCCTCATCAAACCGGACAAAAGGTTGAGAGAGTACATGGCTTTCGATCAGCAGCCCGATGTAGTTCAGCCGCACTCTTAAGCATTGAGTTGCTCCAAGCTCTTGTCTGCCTTGTCTGTTACGATTGCCGCTCTGGCAACAAAATGAGAATGATGAAGATAAAGTCAGAAACCTCACAAACCAGGTACCTGCCATTCGGGCGGCAGATGATCTGGCAAAGGAGCACTGATTCTGCGGACGGCCTCCCAGCATTCCTCCTTTTTGCACCACTCCGTCACATTGCGGCTGCCAGCTGATGTGGTAATGGCATCATTGATCTCGTGAGACCAGGATCGGAGCAGGCTCTCAAGCTCACTCGAGATCTTCTGATTGTCCCAAACCTGTCGCAGGTTCGTGCTGGGCCCACTCCTGCAGGCGAGATATGCAATCAGGTAGGTAACGATGTTCGCCTTGTAGGCCGGAAACTCCTCCTGTCTAACAATACGCGTAGTATGCTTGAAAAGAATCGCCTTTGCGATGAGCTCCCGGTACCAGGTTTCGTCAGGTTTCCAGTCTTTGTCGCGCTTTTGGATCTCAATCGTAAAGGCCAGGAAATTCTTCTGGGCTCCACGGCTCACCACATGGGGCAGCTGATCCCAGCTGTTTACGTACTTGGCGAGATCGGTCTTTGTGAATCTGCGCGATGTTGGAGTTCTCTCTTCAAACTTACGCTTTCGCCCCGGCGTTGTCCCTTCACGACTCTTGGCAACCTGATATTGGCCTCGAGCCCTTTCGTAGAACCATCGTCCCTGCTCTCCCGGACACCAGACTGTGGTTGAAAGCCTCTCAATTTCGATGTGGAAGGAGTGGTTGGCAGAAAAATCAGAAACGTCGATCTTGTTTTGGCTGTTTGCATAGAGCGAGATCTTCGGAACAATTTCCTCGAGTTTTTCCGGCTTCAGAAGAGTTGTGATTTTGGCAGGAACGAACACGGCGGAGATATCGGCGTTATCCATCCTTTTTGCTCTGTGCAGGGATGCTGTAGTCTGACCGCCATTCACAATCTGGAGTCCTGTTATGGTCTTGATGGCCATCTGCCCATCACCATTGCGAACAACCTGCAGGCTGTCTGCGGTAGCAGAGATTCCGTTGTTGTATGCCATGAAGCGATCCGGCTCCTGCTTCAGGGTATCTCGAATACCTCTGTTGACCTTTCCCTTTGCCTGAAGGAAGGATCTCACATTGAACTCGAGAAGTCGGGGACCGTAATCGTCATAGAGGCGGTAGAGAATCTCCGCGGGCATGATCATCAGGTAAGAAAGATAGTCTTCAGGACTGCGCGGCATGGCAAGGCAGGGAATCGGAGCCCCGAACGTTCTTTCGAAATCAATCTCGATAACATCCCTTGGCAGCCCTGATTGCATGCTCCGGAACAACCGCTCGACATCCCAGATCTCAACTTCGAGTAAAACCGGCAGGCCTTTTACTTTGGCTCTCCGAACATCTTTGATGCGACTCCGGCCGTCAGTCAGGACAAAAACGCGGGCACGAGTCAGTCTGGGTGCAACTTCGTAAATCCTCGAGGCCATCCCAAATGCATCGGAAGCGGTCTCCATTTGCTGATGAAGCCCCTTTCTCGCTGCATCGAAAAACCGGATCGCCTCGTTTGCTGCCCTGGTCATTTCTTCTTTGGAGACATTCGAGGGTTGTTGCAGGTCGAGAAAGATAGCTGCAAACAAGTCCAGCGTGTCGCCATCGTCGTTTACCGCAAAGCCATTCACCCTGAGGGAGCCTCTTGGAGCTCGCCTCTCATAGTGGCAAACCTCGGGATTTTCGACTATGCCCATCTCTGCGAGCTGCTCGAGCACATACTCGACAAATACATTTTCCCTGAAGTCCACCGATCCGTCGCTTTCAGAGCCCCCGCTCGAGCGATCATGGACTTCCGAGCTCATTCTCTGTATGAAATTGAGCAACTCGAGATTTTCGGCCATTTCACCCTTCCAGCATCAGAGCGTGCGCCATCGAGGCATCCATCTCAAAGGGAAGGCATGCAGAGAATTCTATGCTGTAGGAACCGGAGGCGATGCCTCTTCGGACATCAGACGCCCGTATCCGGGGAAAGTCTCCGGCGACTTCAAAGTAATGGATTTCTCGAATCACATATCGTCTACCGGTATAGAGACCCTCATGCATATCCAGGTATCCTGCTTCCATCAGACAATCATTGAACCTGATGACCGTGGAAGCGTCTTCAGTGTTCAAGATGTTTCGTATCTGCTGCACAACCTCCGGCAGAGTCAGGCCGGAAGCACCGCCTGTATCCAGTGTCATGAGACACAGAAGCAGCCGTCGTACTCGAGTCTCATCGAGTTGCGAGAGGCTGGAAATCATTATGCTGCCGGCAGGCAGGACGATTGTACTCTTTACTTCCACAGCGCATCCGGGAAGCTGAAAATCCTGAACACCACCTGTGGGACCCTTCCAGGATTCGACTGCGCCCGCCGCCGGCAGTTGCCCGATTAGGCTGTCTTTAAGGAAACTGAGCTCGGCAAAGAGGCCTGCCTGCTCTTCCGGGCTGAGTCCTTCAGGTCCATACCTCTTCATGAATCCCTGCCAGATTCGGAGCCGGGAAAACAGGGACTGAACAGCTCCCGGCTCCGAAGAAGCCCTTGTCACCGTGTCCGCCACATCCTGACACAGCACCTCGAATACTTCCCGGTAAACCCGATCTGAAAGCAAGAGACAGAAACGAACCCTTCCGTTAGACCCGGGGATCACGATTTCCGGAAAAAGCTCGAACCCTCTCGATGAAGGATATTCCACATCAGGCGATACGGCCGATGAGGCAACCTCGATTAAGAGAGCCGGTGTCAGGCCCGGCTGAAGAATCGCAGCACGGATATCATGTATGCCATCCGGAAAAATGCGCCTGGTATGCCAGCCTGGCTGCTGAAGTCGCTCTTCGGCAAGATCCTTCCAGAGGGAGCCGGCCTGACTCATAGCTCTCCCCCGTATTCCTGGCTCCAGTAGATGTTGTTCACTCTATAGGCTACCGTGCGAGCACGTTCACTGGATGGAAAGCTGATTCCAAATCCGATAACCGGGAGATCCTCTTCGATCTGTGCCGTAGAGGGAGAAAGAGGATAAAGCAAAAGCAATCCGGTGCCGGGATCTCGTTGCGCCCTGATCTTGGGCCCCGACGGAGTGGTGGGTATCTCTCTTCGACCGGTCCTGGCTGCGTCCTGCACTGTCTGCATCAAAGCTGTCTGGTAACGGTCAAGATCCAGATCAATCGCTTCATCTCGGGGAGAAAGAAGGCGCCTGATAATGTAGCGCCCCTCGGCCCGTTGTTCTTCTATGGAAAGGCTTCTTTCATTGGGAGAACGGCTTACCAACCGGGTGTCAAGCTCTCCTATCCGGGCATTTTCACCTTCTCCTGAAATGAGAGCTACCGTCCAGCTCTGAAGCTCACCGATACCGGTCTGTCGTTCGATATAATCAGAGAGCAACCGCGCATCAACCTTTTGATTCGTTGGATGCGTAACGAACTGGTTGAGAAACGAGAGAATCTCGGCTGCAGAAACTCCATTCCAGACGCTTGTACCCGTCCATCTGTGCGACCTTCCACCGGGACGTTCACGTTCGGGAGTTGTTTCAGCCGGGGCGCCAAGCCTCCTCAAAAGAACCTCGGCAGTTCGGAGATTCCGCTCAAGGTTTTCTCTATCTCTGTGGAAGACAACGGTTTCAGAGATGGAGCCCGCAAAAGAGAGTTGCAGCTCGATGCCCGTCCTAAGCTTGACTCTGGAAGTGATCATCAACGCCGGGTGCGATTTGACCTTGAGGCCATAGTCTCTCGGCGTCCCACCCACAGCAGCCATATGGTCGAATTCCTGTCTCAGTTCCTCATTGGCCTCGGTGATGTGCTCGAACCACTGGTTAAGCTCAGGCGTGGTGTAAAGACGGCAAAGATCCAGATAGCCGGGGCGGTATCCGAACCAGCGCCCCATCTGCATGAGCGTATCATACATCCGAGAGGCTCTAAGAAAGTAGCTCACTGTGAGGCCTTCAAGGGTAAGGCCACGCGAGAGCTTATCTCCACCGATGGCTATGACGCTCAGGCCGGTTTCTTTGTTGAGCCCATAATCCAGAATGTCTCTGGCCGAGCCGTTGATCTGGCGCACTTGAATGCTGGAAGCCACCTGCCCGAGCAGAGGCTCTATGCTCTCCCAGGAAACAGGCGGATAGTCGGGGTCATCAAAGGCATCCGTTGTGGGGATGAAGTCCTCCTCCCAGAGGCGACGGAGCTCGGAGAGGAGCGGTCTGGATGATCCGCCATCACCCCGGCGAATCCTTCGGCGGATGGAGCTCAAGTCCTCACGAACCTGATTGTAGATAGCCTGCTGCACGCTGGTGAAGCGCGTTATATGCACCAGCATGGAGTTATGTACCCGGACCTGACCGCGAGCCTGCCGTGCAGCACAGGTGAGCAGGAAAGAATAGATAGCAAGCCTGAGGGAGGGAGGGATTTCAGGCAGACCATCATAGAGCGGGCGATGTCCATTTCGGTGTCGTGGTGGCATCCACCCGCTGCGCTCTCCGGGCTCCAGGGAATCGGCATGATCCGTAACCTGTCTTACCAGAGGCAGCGCTGCTTCATCATCCGAACCATTCTCTGGATTGCCGCTGAGGCCAAAGATCCTGACCGGCCCGGCATAGTTAGAGGGTGCAGGCAGATTAATGATGAAGCTCCTGGGGAAAAGATCATCTCCGCTTTCAGCGGTGCGGGCGCGCTCATGGATAAAGATGTTTGCAAATGGAGTGGCGGTATATCCGACATAGGCGGTTTTCTCAAAAAAGCGCAGTAACCGGCGCACACAGCGGTTGATAGCGGTCGGATCGTGATTGGGATCCGGCTGCCCGTTCTCATCAAATGCCTGCTCATTGGTATCAACAGATGCGTGATCGGCTTCATCATCTATGACCAACAGCGGAACGTCTCTTACAACCCGCCTTCCCGTATCAGGGTCTCTTCCGTTGGACGCCCATTCCACCCAGTCGAGAAGGTTCTGCAGCACTCGGGCGTTTTTCTTTACAACAAAAAGGAGGGGACGCCCGCCAGGATTGATACTGAAATTCCTGGCAACGGCCCTGCTGAAATCGCCGCGCTCACTGCTGTTTGTGATGGTATCTGTCCGCAGCTCGGGATCTATCGGGCCGACGCCAATGGGACGCAGGCCCCGCCTCTGGGCCTCACGGGGAGGCATGCTCTCGTAGCCCAGAAAGCCTCCATCCAGGCGCATCTGGGTCTGGCTCCGAAGGTTGTTGTGAATTCCGGCA
>JAVEVM010000042.1:0-10241 GCA_034005055.1 Desulforhabdus sp.
AGAAGAGTGCATCCGCTTGCTGGAATCTGATCCCGCAGTCGCCATTGCATATACCGATGCTCTCTTTATGAAGGGTACGGAACATCGAGTTCAACAGACTCGCGAATATGATTTCCATGAGTTGCCTCGCAGAAATCTACTTTGCTATTGCTCACTCTATCGTCGATGCGTGTGGACAGAGGTAGGAGGCTATAGAGAAAACGTCAGAGGATATGAAGACTGGGACTTTTGGATAGCCTGTGGCGAGAAAGGATACTTCGGCAGAAGAATTCCGAAGCCTTTGTTTCTTTATCGAGTCAAACAAGATGGTGTTTACAGCGAGGCCGTTGTACGGGATCAATATCTTAAAGCTCAAATCGCACTGAATCACCCTGCACTCTACAGTGAGGAAACGCTCAAAACCGCAATGGAAGTCTTGAAGGCTGAGCAGCAAGCAACGTCATAACCCGTTTCTTAAGATATGCTTGACCTCAGTTGTAGCAGTACGTGATGCTGCAATTGAGATTATAGAGGAATTGGATAGGCAGTTTAGAAATCCGCAAAGATGCTGACACACAAAATCCCACGTCTCATGGGTTAAGTAACCCTGAATAGTTGCATGTCCATCCCATTATATTACCCAACCAAGGATAATTCATAAGGAATCGGCTACTTGTCCCAACTGCAGCTCAGCACAGGTTCGAACGAGGTTAAATGCTTCGAACGAGAATCAATGTATCATGCGGTTAACGACTTAAGATTGCGTTTGATCGAAGCTCAAGGATCGAAAGAGCTTTCCGATCAGATGAAGAAGCTGCTGTTAACGCCGATGAAGGTACTTGATATCTCTGCTTGCCGTAAGAAAGTTTCAATCGTAGTGCCGTTTTACCGCCAACTCGACACGGTCTCGGAAACTCTAAGCTCGATCGCTCTTCAGACCTACCGGAATATCGAAGTTGTTCTTGTTAACGATGGTGATACCGAAGATGTGCTGGAAGTATTCAAATATTTCGCTGCCGATAACCAAGATATCGAATGTCGGTATTATTACAAGACCAATACCGGACTGGCGGAAACCAGAAATTTCGGCATCAGGCATGCGTCAGGAGATTACGTCTTACCCCTTGATTCCGACGACATGATTGCCTCGGTTTTTTTGGAGAAAACGGTGCCAATTTTGGAGCAACATACCAAGCTTGGCTTCGTCTACACCGAGGTACTATTTTGGGGCATCAAAAATCAAATCTGGGGGCGCCAGGATTTTGACCCTCTTTTATTGCTGCAGCGTAATCAGATGACCTGTACTACACTGTTTTGTAAGGAAATGTGGGATGTAGTTGGCGGTTATAACACCAATATGAAGCATGGGTATGAGGATTGGGATTTCTGGATTGACGCTATTGAGAAGGGCTATCGAGGAACAAACATCCATCTCCCTCTGTTCATCTACAGACGCAAAGCTGATTCCATGCTTGAGCTTCGACACCAGTATGACCAGATGGCTAAGCAGCAGATCATTGAAAACCACCCCACACTTTATGAGCCCATCACGGATACTGGAAAGGTGCTGCTGGGAATGAAAATTGGCAGTATCCCCATTGAACTTATAAAAAAGCAACAGTGGAGCCAGAAAACAGCGCGCTGTGCGAGCACAATGGGCCAGGCGAATTCCAAAGCACAACAATAGCTATTCAGCTCAGAATCTCGCGAAGATGCTAGAAGGACAACTATTTTTGTGGGCCAGCCACGACATAATTGGTGATGGTAAATAGCAGCGAAGGGTGGTTCCTATGGAAATGCCATATAACGCCAGTCTGTTGGATGACTTGCGGCGGATGCAGCTCATACAACTTGAAATGTTGTTGGAGATTGATCGAATTTGCAGAAAGTTCGGTATCCAATACTGCATCATAGCCGGAACTCTTTTGGGTGCTGTTCGTCACAAAGGTTTTATTCCGTGGGACGACGATGTTGATGTGGCACTGCTTCGCCCGGAATACGAACGGTTTTGCAGGGCATGTGAAAAAGAATTGGATCGTGAACGCTTCTTTTTGCAGACTCACTCCAACACCTCCGATTATCGTTGGGGCTACGGCAAAATCCGGCGTGTAGGAACAGAGTTTGTCCGTGAGGGACAGGAACATATGACTCATCCCACAGGTGTTTTTGTTGATGTATTTCCCCTGGACAATGTACCAGACAACCTGTTTCTTCGTCGTATCCACAACTTAACTTGCACCATTATTCGCAAAATGCTCTGGTCGGCCGTAGGCGCAAAATCGGATCCCAAAGTAATTCTGCGATGCGCATACCGCTGCCTTTCGCTGTTTCCGAAGAGTTTTGTGTTCTTTCTCTATGACAGGCTGATGCGGACAAGCAATAAAAAGCCCACTGAAATGGTGCGGATCTTGACCTTCCCGACCCCTGACAACGGCTATTACGGATACTATCGGAAATGGTATGTCGAGCTTGCCGATATAGAGTTCGAGGGGCATTTTTTCCCCGGCCCCAAAGACTACGATGAATATTTGTCTTTCAAATTTGGGAATTATCATGAGCCTCCGCCAGTAGAGAAGCGTAAGGGGCATGCGGTTGCCCGATATCGGCTTTTACCACTGTAAGGAGAAGATAGTGCGTAGCATGACGTGGGAAAATGACCAAAGGAATACAGCGGCGGGAGTCTGGCAAATGAAAAAAGTCATTACATATGGTTCTTTTGATCTATTCCATGATGGGCATTATAACCTTCTGAAGCGTGCCAAAGCCCTTGGCGACTATCTCATTGTTGGAGTTACGACAGAACAGTATGATGAATACAGAGGAAAAATGAATGTTGTTGATTCTCTGATGCAAAGAATCGAGCATATAAAACAGACCGGATTTGCCGATGAAATCATAATAGAAGATCATGAGGGACAGAAGATCGAGGATATTCAAAAGTATGGGATAGATATTTTTACTGTAGGCTCTGATTGGACAGGGAAATTCGACTTTCTAAAGAACTATTGTGACGTAGTCTATCTAGAGCGCACAAAAGGAATTTCCAGTACCATGATGAGGCAGAAAAACTACAAAATTGTCAGACTGGGCATCATTGGAAGCGGAAGAATTGCAGTGCGCTTTGCTCCGGAAGTCAAGTATGTAAGTGGGTCAAATCTGGAAGGAATCTACAACCCGCGCCTCGATAGTGCAAGAAGATTTGCACAGCAATTTGAGTTGAAGTTCTTCACAGACGACTTGAGAAAGTTTCTAGAAAAAGTTGACGCTGTATATATAGCGTCACCTCACAATACACATTATGAATACATCCGAAAAGCATTAGAAAGCGGCAAGCATGTACTTTGTGAAAAGCCTATGGTTTTACAGGCCCGTCAGGCTGAAGAGGTCTATCAGCTTGCTAAAAGAAAAGACCTTGTATTACTGGAAGGAATTAAAACAGCTTATGCGCCCGGGTTCCTGCAGCTTCTGGCAATAGCCCAAAGTGGCAGAATAGGTCGGATACGCGATGTAGAAGCTTGCTTTACAAAGCTGATAAGCGGAAATATCAGAGAATTGAGACCTGAGGAAAACGGGGGAAGTCTTACTGAGCTTGCGAGTTATCCTCTTCTCGCTATCATTAAACTGCTTGGCACCGATTACAAGGATTTCAGATTTGAGACGTTTATAGATGAAAACGGGATTGATTTGTATACAAAGATCTATCTTCATTATGAGAATTCTGTTTCTACGGCAAAGATTGGTCTGGGGGTAAAATCCGAAGGGCAGCTTTTGATATCAGGCACCCAAGGATATGTCTATGTGGAGGCTCCCTGGTGGAAAACAAAACACTTTGAAGTACGCCATGAACAACCCGAACATAATGAAAAGTTCTTTTCTAAATTCGTCGGAGAAGGTTTCAGATATGAGCTGAGTGATTTTATCTCGTTGATAAACGGCAACGTCAAAAAGGGATTTAAGCTGACAGCAAAAGAATCCATTGCTATTTCAAAAATTATCGAAGCATTTTTAACAAAAGAACGAACACTAATTATGAAGTATTAAATTTGCGATGAAAAAGATAAAAGTATTACAGCTTCCCATTGCTAATGCGCGAGGTGGTATAACACAATATGCGTTGCAAAACTGGAAGGCTATCGACAAAAATCGTTTTCAATTCGATTTTGCCACAAGAAGCAAAGCGTTGGATTTTGCCAATGACCTTATGGAGCAAGGGTGCAAGATTCATTATTTAACCTGCTCGTCGGAAGAAAATGAACCACAGTTCATCAGGGAAATCCATCAGATTCTGGATGAAGGCTACGATGCCGTTCATCTCCATACATCCTTCTGGAAAGGCTTTTGGGTAGAAAAACTGGCAATAGAAAGAAAATGCCCCATAGTGATCATTCACTCTCACAGCACAATGGTTGATATATTAGATGAGAAGAAAAGAAATGAATACATAACTATTCACAACCTCTACAAGAATACGCTTCCCATCGAGTACGCTACGAATTTTTGTGCTTGCTCAAGACTTGCGGCAGATTGGCTATTTGGCGAACATATTCCTCGTGCACGTATTCAAATATTGAAAAATGCTATTGATGTACCGACCTACAGATTTTCACCTGCAATTCGAAAAGATTACCGTGAAAAATTGGGGCTTCATAGATGCTTTGTGTTGGGACATGTTGGGAGATTTGTCTATCAAAAAAACCACGAGATGCTCATAGAAATATTCAGGCAGGTCTATCAGGACATGCCTCATGCAAGACTGATGTTGATCGGCTATGGTGAGTTGGAAAAGAATGTCCAGCAACAGGTGAAGAAGCACGGGCTGGAACATGCAGTGCTTTTTCCAGGAAAAACTATAAAGGTTCCCCAGATGCTGCAGGCAATGGATATTTTTTTGTTACCTTCCCGATTTGAAGGATTGCCGATTGTTCTCGTAGAGGCGCAGGCAGCTGGCTTGAAATGCTTGGCCAGCGCAGCCATTTCACGGGAAATAAAGATTACGCCTGATCTGGATTTCTTTCCTAATTCTGTTTCCGCTTGGGTTGAACATATTTTGCAGGTTTCCAGCGGCTATGACCGCAAAAACAATGACGACCTGATAGCTCAGGCTGGCTTCGATTTGAGAAGACAAATCAAACTGATCGAAAAACTATATACTGGAAAAGATATTTCCAGGGATTGTCCTAGTGCCGCAGACGAATTCTAGTCGATAAGAGGCTTCCCTTCTTGAAGCAGACTTCCACGACCTACCAAACCGTTGACCTGTTGATTCGGTCGAACGTTCTTGATTAGGCGGTTCGTCTGCGCAAAGGGCGCAAAGGTATGTTTATCCGAGGCATGAGATGTTTTTAATAGCGCAAAAAAGAATTCTTGAATTGATCGGTAAGTTATCTGATATGGCGAACATTATGTGGCAACTCCGTGATCCCGCCAGTGCTATTTTAGATTGCCTGGCGGCTCTTGACATCATTCATTCTCAACTGCAACAAGAGGAAGCTATCCCAGGAAAGACAATTGAACAGTTGCACAGCATTCAAATCTCTCTGAAAGGATTCATCAGAAACAACGAACCGATCAAAGAAAGTTCTGCTAGGATGCTGAATACTCAACTACTCTTTCTGAAATCGTTCTTTCAAGACGAAATCAAGGCCAAGCTCAATGTGGTTTTCTTTCCCTACAAGGCTTCCATGTGGGACAGTCTCGAAACGGTTTATGAAGCAGCTGCCAAAGATCAAAATTGCGTAGTTAAGGTGGTACCTGTTCCCTATTATCAACTGAGTCAGGATAGAAAAGTCCCTCTCTATGAGGGAGAACGATTTCCAGCGACTATTCCCATTACTCATTACAGTACGTATGATTTAGAGAAAGAGCAGCCGGACATCGTTTTCCTGCATAATATTTATGATCAACACAATACCCTAACGCAGGTATTTGAAACATATTTTACGTCTAATCTCAAAAAATACACCGACATGCTGGTCTATGTGCCGTATCATATTTCTTCTCCCTTTAGACCGGGGAAGAACGAGATACGGCTTGCGTATAACCTCCCGTCTATAAAATATGTGGACAAAGTCATATTTGCCGGCGAGTTTGTTGAAAAAGAAGCACTAAAAAATGGCTTGCCAAAGGATAAGATTTTGACATTGGGATCACCCAAGTTCGACAGCATCCTGAAAGCCTTGAATGGAGATGTTGAGATCCCAGATGAATGGCGGAAGATCATTGAAGGGAAAACAGTATACTTGCTCAATACAGGTTGTCTGTATTTTGTGACAAATCCGTTTTTGAGAACACATCGTTTTACAGAGTTCTTTAGCATCCCAAAGATTGACGCAGCGAGTGTTTTGATCTGGAGACCGCACCCATTAACGGAAGCTTCTATTCTAAGATATATGCCTGGTTTGTATGAAGGCTATATGCAGATAAAGAAGTGGATAAAAGAGGCAGACCCTCATTGCAAGAACATAATACTGGACGAAACGGATGATTATTTGGTTACCCTAAAAATCGCAGATGTTCTGATTTCGGGTGGCAGCTCTATATTAGACTCTTACTTATTGACTGGGAAAAAGGTGCTATTTTGGGCTAGAAAAGAGCCGGAAACTAGTCTCTTACCATCTAACCTCTTTTACTATACACACGACGAGCAGGAACCCTGGTATGAGCTGATAAAGAAGTTTCCTCGCGGATACGATCCCCTGGCAGACAATCGTAAAGGCATTACAGGCAAAGTGTACACGAATACTGACGGGACTTGTGGGGAGAAAGTATATCAGGCAGTTAAAGAGCTTGTGCTGAAAGAAAAGCAGCTTCAAATCGGACGGCGTGGGTTGAGACATTTTCAGAGCTGAACACTGATAGAGTGAAAACTTCAGCAATTGGTTTGTATAACCACTGAACTACGAAAACAAGATTATGCCCGATCATCGTGAAATGAGTTCAAAGTCTGGTGGGAAAGATGTTTTATCCACGACAGCAAGAGCTCATCCAACCTCGTTTGAATTTCCGGGAGATTTGGCTCCATGACGCATTATCCCCTTTTGTCGGTCTGTATGATCGTAAAAAACGAAGCCCACAACCTGGTGGAAGCGCTTCCCAACTTTTCCCTCTTTGCGGATGAATTGGTCGTCGTAGATACCGGATCGACTGACGGTACCCGGGATGTTGTACGAGCCCATAGGGCAAAGCTCTATGAATTTGAGTGGATCGACGATTTTTCGGCGGCGCGCAATTACTCGTTCGACAAAGCCAGCGGTCGCTATTTGCTCTGGCTCGATGCAGACGACCGATTCCTTCCAGAAATGCAGGATCGTATCCAGCGGCTGAAAGCTCATTTTGATGGAAATAAGGGATTCACTTTCATTCTGGAGAATGTGCATGAGCCCGATGCATCCAATTTCTGCCGACAACTTCGTTGTATACCGGCTCGAAAAGAGGTGCGATTTCAAGGGAGAATCCACGAACAGATTCTAAAGTCAGCGGTCCAAGCCAATCTGGAGCTGGTTGATACGGATATCACAGTCCGTCATATGGGGTACGTCAACCGCGATCTTTGCCGTGCCAAATTGAGGCGCAATCTCGACTTGCTTTTGGCCGATGTTGAGGCAGGCGAAAAAGGACCGTCGACACTGTTGTTTCTCGCGTGGACCTACGAGGCATTGGACGAAAGAGATCGAGCCATAGCGGCCATGCAAAACGCCGTCTTCGCTATGGAAACGGAGGCGTTCAGTAAGGATTTCATCGTTGAGGGGCACCTGTTCCTTGGACGGTGCTATGCGGAGCGCGGCGATCCCAGCAAGGCTTTACGCTTTGCAGTGCGGGCATGCGCCTTGATTGAAAACGACGCACATCAATGCTTCCGCATAGCGATGCTCTTTCAGGATATCGGCAAGCACAAAGAGGCTTTGGGATACCTACACTTGGTTCGCAGCAATCCTTATCGCCCCGGCTGGCTTCCCACACAGGAGCTCCCCCCTGACGGACAAATCCTGGTGGAAATGGCATTCAGTTTATTTTGCCTGCAGCAGCAACATGACGCAATGGAGATGTTGCGAATGGCGTGGCAATCGGGCGAGGAAGTCGGAAAGACTTGGGAGTGGATCGGCATGAAGGCTCTGCGAATGCAAGACTATCGTTTAGCTGCACTGGCCTATGAGAGCGCACTGCGTGGCGGCTCCATGAGCGCCGACGGCTTCTGTAACCTGGGTCTGATTTATCGAAAAAGAGGTTTCTTTAGCAAAACTGTGGAATGCTACCGTCGAGCTTTGCATCTAGAACCTGGACATCTTATGGCTATGGCCAATCTGGCTCATTTCTATCTCGATCGAGATCAAATTCAGGCTGCCGCTCCCCTTTTCCACGATCTGATCGCCCGAGGCGCAAGAGATCTTGACATTCTTCTTGGGATGGCCGTGGTCGCTGCCGCACGATCCGACCGCCGCGTGCTTGACCAAGTGCAGACCCAGTTGCTGGCGGCGGAACACTTGACTGCCACGATTTTAGCATCCGGCCAAAATTCAGATTCCGCGCAGGTGTTTGTGCTGATTGCGGAGCACTATGAGAAACAAGACCGAAAACGATTTGCAGCGCTTGCCCGCGCTGTTGTCCGGGCGCTGCCCTGATTCGGGTTGGCTGCACCCTCACCAGCAGTAGAGTCAAATTCCAGCACCCCCGAATGCGAAACCTTAAAGTCTATGTCGAGCTTCCCAAGCATCTCTCTTTGCATGATCGTCAAGAATGAAGAGCAACGCCTCGCCGATTGCCTTGTAAGCGCAAAGGAGGACGTGGATGAAATCGTGATCGTCGACACTGGCTCAACAGACGGCACGGTTGAAATTGCCGCATCCTGCGGGGCCCAAGTGTTCCACTTCCCGTGGCGCGATGACTTCGCTGCGGCACGCAACGAATCATTGCGGCATGCGACGGGGGATTGGGTCCTTTGGCTGGACGCCGATGAAAAGCTCAACCCTTGCGGGGTGGCGAATTGTCTGCGGGTGGCGGCACGGAATCCGCAGGTTGATGCTTATTTAGTACCGATCCGGAATTTCTTCGACAATGTGGCAGCGGGAGATCACCACGCAACGCGTTTTTTCAAGCGCTACCCGGAGATTGCTTTCAGCGGCAAGGTGCATGAGAGCGTCGAGGCGTTCCTGACGAAAGTCGGTGCAGTCAATGGTTACGCACAGTTTGTGATCGACCATTTCGGGTATTCACTCGATTCGGAATTGATGCGTCAAAAGCTAGAGAGAAATTTGCAGTTACTCAGAAAAGAGGTCGAGTCCGACCCAAAGGATGCTTTCAAGCTTTATTATCTGGGGATGACATTGCTAAGCCTGGGAGCGGAGGAAGAAGGCTTTAGCTTTCTTACGAAAGCTTCTAAAGGGAAGAACCTGACTCCAAATCTCGCGGCGCTCATTCAGAATCGCATTACCATCAAGCACCAGGCCCGAGCAGAGCACGACGCGGCAATCGCCGGCGCAAAGAGATCCCTGCGCGTCGTTCCTCGGCAAAATACGGCGAGAATGCATTTGGGGACGGCCTACTACAACCAGAAAAAGTTTGCCGAAGCATTGCCTCATCTCAAATCAGTGTATGATTTTATCAGCTCACCGCCTGAGCTCCGACTCACTGAGATCAGTCAAGAGCAAATGGTCGATCGAGCCCAGATCCTGAAGGCCCTGGCCGTATGCAGGGTCCAGACGGGGCAAAGCGCACTCGCAATTCCTCTCCTGCAAGATTGCCTGCGCATGGCTCCAAACGACTCTGAAGGCCTCTCGTTTCTCGGTCTGGCCTACGTGAATTGCGGCAACTACTCCGATGGCCTGCTCCATCTGGAACAAGCACTTTCTCTCGGGGCCCCAAAACAGCCGATCCGAGTTGCTCTGGCGTACGCGCTCTTGCGTACCGGCGATTTACGTCGTTGTCGCCAGGAGGTGGGGGATTGGGAGCCAGAGACCTGGGTAAGTCAGGAAGCAAAAGACCTGCTGACGGAGTTAACGGGAGCTCACTTCAAAATCGATGCTTCCCACGAATTGTGTCATTTTCTGGATACCCTCTTCCGCAGATTGCCTTCGTGCTTCCGTATCGGCTACCTGCTCGGACTTGCACACATCCAGACTAAGGATTACGCAGCGGCTGTTGCTGCGTTTAAGGCGCTCCAGCGGCTGCAGCCAGGCAATGCTGAGCTGGCTAAAAAACTCGAAGCAATTCGTCGTGAACAAGCCAGGCAGTTGAGCTATCCTCCTCGCCCTCCGGGTCTACCCACA
>JAVEVM010000043.1:0-10228 GCA_034005055.1 Desulforhabdus sp.
ACTGGACAGCTTTCTCATCCCTCTTGTGGAAGAAACCGAGCGACGTCGCAAGGTTGGACTGTCAAATCTCTTCAATAGCCACATGTTTGACGGAAGCTCCCTGCCATTGAAGGACAACCTCGACATAGCCGTCCCGCTGCTTGAGCGCTGCCATCGAAACGAGCTGATTTTAAAGGTTGAAGCCGGGGTTGTTGGCGGCGAGGAAGATGGAATCAGAGCGGAAGGCGCCCTCGCCGAGAAGCTCTACACTACCCCCGAGGACATGCTGGAGGTCGCTCGCCGCCTGAGTACCGTCAAAGGGGCGCGGTTTCTCCTTGCTGCAACCTTCGGCAATGTCCATGGAGTCTACAAACCTGGACACGTCAAGCTGAAACCGTCTATTCTGAAAGCTGGTCAGGATGCCGTTGAAGAAAAATACGGCAAGGATGCCAAATTTTATCTGGTATTTCATGGCGGCTCCGGCTCCCTTCCGGAAGAAATTCATGAGGCCATCGATTATGGTGTGGTCAAAATGAACATTGATACCGACACTCAATACGCCTTCACACGGGCCATAGCCGACCACATGCTCAAGAACTACAACGAGGTGCTCAAAGTGGATGGTGAAGTAGGCAATAAGAAGAAATACGACCCACGGTCCTACCTTGCCTTGGCCGAGGCGGCTCTGGCAGAGCGGGTTAAAGCCGCGGTGACAACCCTCAAGGGGGCCGGGACTACCCTCTATTTCTGATCCACGTCACACTAACGGAGTAGACTCATGATCCTGCCGCTCAACAAAACCAAGATCGTGTGCACCATAGGACCCGCATCCCAGTCCCGCACTGTGATAGAGAAGCTGTTGCTGGCAGGCATGAATATCGCCCGGCTCAATTTCTCCCACGGGGATTTCTCGCATCACAAAGAGGTGATCAGAGATCTTCGCGCCGCGGCCAGGGCCGCTGGACGCCGCCTTGCCATCATGGCTGACCTGCCCGGTCCGAAGATGCGCATCGGAAAATTCGAGTCTGAGCCGATAAATCTGAACCCGGGTGAACCGTTTACGCTCACTACAGACGACCTAATAGGGAATCCACAAAAGGTCTCGGTCACCTTTGACCGCCTTCCTCAGGTGGTGCAGCCGGGCGACACGCTCTATCTAAACGATGGTTTGATTCAGGTGGAAGTGGACAGGGTTCAGGGTCCTAATGTCGTATGCCGTGTTATCGTGGGCGGTGAACTGCGCTCGCGTAAAGGGCTCAACCTTCCAGGCATCGACCTCGGCATCAGCGCCTTCACCGAACACGATCACAACTGCCTGAAGTTTGCTTTCGAGAACGATATTGACGCGGTGAGCCAATCGTTTGTTGAAAACGCAGCAGACATCCAGGCGGTGCGCGATGCGGCGGCGGCCCTCGGGTATCGTCCCTTCATTATCGCCAAAATCGAAAGATCGAGGGCGCTCAACTACCTGGATGACATCATCTCCGCGGCAGACGCCGTCATGATCGCCCGCGGCGACCTCGGTGTGGAGCTGCCCATCGAACAGATTCCGGTAGTGCAAAAGCAAATTATGCGCAAGGCAAACATGCACGCCAGGCCGGTGATCACGGCAACGCAAATGCTCGAGTCCATGACCGGCAACCGACGACCCACCCGGGCAGAGGCGACCGATGTGGCCAATGCCATCCTCGATGGAACAGACTGTGTCATGCTTTCCGGCGAGTCGGCAATGGGCAGCTACCCGGTAGATTCGGCCGCGATGCTTGCGAAGATCGCCGCCGCCATTGAGCCATACCGCAGCATGGTCAATGTCAGCGAGTTGTTCAAGGGCATCGATCTCAAGGGCAAGGTGCCCGCGGCCAAGCTCATCGACCTGAGCGTGGAGAACGTCCTCCAGTACGCCGACCCAGTGGCGGTATTTGTTCCAACGCACAGCGGCGACACGGCCAGAAGCATTGCACGATTGCGTCTTCCCGTATGGATCGTCGCGGTCAGTTCGCAGGAAGCCACCTGCCAGCAGTTGCAGTTCTCCTCAGGGGTCCACCCGGTTTGTGAGCCCGAACATCCCGAAAAATGGAACAGCTATATCGTGGACTGGCTCAATACCAGAGGAATACAAGGTAAACTTGCGGTAGTGACCGAAGGCCCCTCCCGCAGGCATCCAGACGCCAGTAACCGTCTTGAGATTATCGACTTGGGCCGCCGGGAAAATCTCAAAGGAAGTTAGGCGGAACCGACAATTCTTTAACAACAGCTCAATGAAAATGATTCGGGGAGTGAGCGATGACAAAAGTTGTGTTGTTAAGGCACGGCGAGAGCGAATGGAACAACTGGGGGACCCTGAAAAGGCGAAACGGGCAACTCAGGCCGTTGCCGATCAGCTCGGGCGGGGAACTTGAACATCGCTGCTCATCACCACGGAAATTCATCTTTCTTGAAGCGGCTTACAGGGTTTTTGAATGGAGATACAAGAGGAGAATATAATGAGCGACATCGTCAGGACAGTTGGAAGAGAGATCCTTGATTCGCGGGGCAACCCGACTGTTGAGGTGGAAGTTACTCTCGATGGCGGCGCATTTGGCCGGGCAGCGGTTCCATCCGGCGCATCCACGGGTGTGCATGAAGCACTGGAACTGCGCGACGGAGACAAATCGCGTTACGGCGGAAAGGGAGTGCTGAATGCGGTCAAGCATGTCAATGACGATATTGCCGACGCCATCGTAGGCCTGGACGCTCTCAACCAGAGCGCTGTTGACCATGCCAAGCTAGCCTTGGACGGCACACCTAATAAAAGCACGCTGGGGGCGAATGCGGTTCTTGGTGTCAGCCTGGCGGTGGCGAGAGCCGCGGCTGACTGGGTCGGCCTGCCGCTTTACAAATATCTGGGCGGAGTAGCGGCCACGGTGCTGCCGGTGCCCATGTTCAATATCCTGAACGGCGGCGTCCACGCCAACTGGCAGGGCACTGACTTCCAAGAGTTCATGATCGCCCCGGTCGGCGCTCCTAATTTCCGCGAGGCGTTACGCTGGGGCAGCGAAGTCTATCAGGCGTTGAAAGGCGTCTTGAAGTCCAGGGGGCATGCCACCGGCGTGGGCGACGAAGGCGGCTTCGCCCCGGCGCTCAAGACCAATGCTGAAGCTGTGGAGATGATCCTCAGGGCCATCGAAAAGGCCGGCTACCAACCCGGGGAAGAGATAGTCATAGCCCTCGACCCTGCTACCAGCGGCTTTTATGAGGATGGGCTTTACAACCTGCGCACAGAAGGTCGCAAAATTACCTCCGCTGAGTTGGTCGAACTATGGGCGACTTGGGCTGAGAAGTATCCCATCGCAGTTCTCGAAGACGGCCTGGCCGACGACGACTGGGACGGTTGGAGGCTGCTCAACCAGACTCTGGGGAACCGAATCGAGCTGGTAGGCGACGATCTATTCGTTACCAATGTCGAGCGCATCGCTCGCGGCATCGCCGAAAATGCGGCCAACGCCGTCTTGATCAAGCTCAACCAGATCGGTTCGCTGAGTGAGACGATCGCCGCGATAGAAATGGCACGCAAGGCCGGCTGGGGTGCAATGGTCTCACACCGCTCAGGCGAGACAGTAGATAGCTTCATCGCCGATTTCACCGTGGCGATGGCCACCGGTCATCTAAAGACCGGAGCTCCCTGCCGCGGTGAGCGGGTGGAGAAATACAACCAGCTCATGCGCATCGAGGATGAACTGGGTGCAACAGCTGTATATGCCGGACATAAGGCGTTCATTCGTTAGTCGCTCGGAGCGAAACTCAGTGAGCGCTTTTCTTGGTTGCGGAGAGCCGTACCCGACACTCTTTCGATGTCTGATTGAAGACGGCGTTGGCTTGGCACGTTTTGGGCATCAACCTTGTCTCGGAAGAGCTAGTTGCGGAGAATAAAGCCATGGAAGGACTTTCTTGGCTACACATGGTCTGGGCCATCTTGTTGGGCGCCTTGAGCGCCGTGTCCCTGCCTTTGGGCTCCCTGGTGGGACTGCGCACAAATCCCAGGTCCCTGTATATTTCCATTCTGGCTGCCTTCGGGGCCGGGGCGCTCATCGCCGCTCTGTCGGTAGAGCTGGTGGCCCCCACCGTGGCCGCCCTGGAGAAGGAAGCTGTCCGTTCCCATCCCGGCGATCCCTATGAGAATTTTTTTGCCTTGTTGTTGGGAGCAACTCTAGGCGGCATTTTGTTCGTCATTCTTGACCAGATTGTCAACGCCCACGGTGGGTTCCTCAGAAAAACGGCCACCGCCATCACGTACTTTCGGACCACCAAGCGTCGGCGCCTGCAGAAGCTCTTGCAGGAGCTGTCGCGGTTCCCTTTGCTGCAAAGTGCTCCCGCCGATCACATCAACAGCCTGCTAGCCCTGGTGCGCCCGGTGGCATTCCATCCGGGTGAAGTAATCACCAGGCAGGACTTTGGAATTGATTCGTTGCTTTTTATTCTAGAAGGGACCATTAGCGCCACAAGGGACGGCCAACAGCTTACGGAAGCGAGTGGTGGCAATGTTCTCGGAATTATCCCCTTTTTGACCGATCTTCCAAGTCCTGCCACGGTAACCGCAGTCGATACGGTCACAGGAGTCTCGTTGAGTAGGGCTGACTTTGAGGGCCTTCGAGTGCTGTCCCCGGAATTTGATCAGGCATGTCGGGAACTGGCCGGTCAGCGCTTGGAGCTCCTGCAACAACACGTCAGCAGTCGGCAAGAACGGGCTGTCAGTTGGGCCAAATCTGCTGTTCAGGCCCTCAGGACAGGAACCGACATTCCCACGGCCGTGGACCTTCGGCGGGCTGAAAAGGAACATGGGGGCGCTCCCCTCGCCATCTGGCTGGGAATACTGATTGACGGCATCCCGGAGAGCTTCGTCATCGGGGCGGGACTGTTGGTTCTCCTGGAAGCCAAGGCATCTGCCGCGCACGCCGTCAGATTCATGGAGGTGATACCATTCACCCTGATCGCCGGACTTTTTCTGTCTAATTTTCCCGAGGCGCTTTCCAGTTCGGTCAATATGCAGCGTCTGGGTTGGAACTGGAAACGCATCATTTCAATGTGGTTTTCGCTAATGATAATCACCGCCTTGGGAGCCGGTTTTGGCTATCTGCTTGCCGGAGCTTTGCATCATGGCTGGCTGGTCTTTGCCGAAGGACTGGCTGCCGGGGCCATGCTTACCATGATTGCCGCGGCCATGATTCCGGAGGCTGTGCATATCGGCAATTCAAGCGCCGTGGGTCTGAGCACTCTGGCGGGCTTCCTGGCTGCCATCTTGTTTAAGCTTTTCGAGTAGGAAATTGCGATGAAGGGCAGACTCTTTCGTTCCCGGCAAATTTTAGCACTCGATGTTGTGTTGACGGGCAGCGTGGCTTTTGCGCATCTCATCGTTTTTGTGCTTATCAGCGCCAGTGCATGGGCAGAGCCCGAAGCTGATCTTGAATTGCCACCACCCTCGTCAGTTGAGGTAATAAAATGAAGCGAATTGTAATAGCTGCTTTGCTCTGCCTGTTATTGGCGGGGCACTTGTCAGTTGTCATTTACCTCCGGCCTGCATCGGCTCTGCCGGTCGCCGCCTCCCAAAAACCTGCTGAAGGTCCAGGCAAGGCGCACGATGCACCTCGCACCGTGGGACGGGGCAGTATTGATGTTCTGTTTTCCGAAACGGAACAGAAGTCCAATCTGTTGATAGACCGCCTAAGTGCTTTGTTCTCAGCCGCTCTTCGCTCGGCGTCGCAGGAATTACCGGCGGCTTATGATCGCCTGACAGAAGGCAAGGGCTTGCCGCGCATCCTGCAAATGATGCTGCAATGTGCTGCTTTAATCGCTTTGGGAGTCGCGATGGTGTGGCTGGTCCGTGGCCTCACAGCCGGTCTCCGCTCTAAGGTAATCGATACTGTTAACCTGGGCGCATGGTTCCGTATGAGAAGCGGCATTCTGTTCGTTCTTCTCGATCTGCTTTATTTGTGCACCTATGCGGCAACAACCTTTTTTCTTTTTATTCTCTTTTTCGAAGAGGGGCAGCCCGACTATGTGTTCATTTCCAATTATCTCATCGCCAGCTATTTGATTGCAGGAACGATGTTCTTGACCGGCAGCGTGCTACGTCCCGAACTTGCTTCCATACGCCTGGCTTCATTGAGCGATCGTGATGCAGCCTTCCTTTACAAATGGATTGTTGCGACAGCCGCTGTGGTATTTCTTTCTGTGCGAACGACCATGACCCTGGGTCTCATGGGCCTAAGCCAGCCGCTGTTTCTGATCATGTATGGCTGCTCAGGGCTAACCCTGACGGCGATGCTGATCGCAATGATCCTGCAAAGCCGTGAGCGGGTAGCATATGCGATACGTGCAAGATACTTCGGCGAGATTAAAGAAAAGGACGCGCTCCGCCGAATGCTTGGAGAGTTTTGGCACATCTTCGCCGGTTTTTATGTGCTCCTGATCAGTGCCATCTGGCTGGTTTATCTGTTGCTCGGAACCCGGGCACTGGGCGGCAGGGTATTGTTGAGCTTCCTCGGTGTTCCCATTTTCATCATTTTAGACCACTGGATTCAGCGGCTCTTGGATACGGCTATGAGGCCTTCTTCTTCAATAGAAGCTCTCGCTCAGCCTGAGGCCGTGCCCGAAGAACAGGGGCTTTCGACACCAACCGGAACGCAGCAGCCTGCCTCCAAGTCAAAGCCTGAAGGGATGAGCCTTTACGCTCCGCAGCTCAAAAGAGCTGCACGAATTCTACTTCTGGTTGGATTCGTCTTTTCAATCCTCCGGTTGTGGGGAATAGACGTACCGGTGGGCAGAGTGTTCACGCGCGCCGTGTTGTCGATTCTAGTGACGATCCTGTTGGCCTATGTCGTTTGGGAGTACACCAAAAGCACCATAGAGCGCAAGCTTCGCGAGGGCCTTCCGGATGCCGACGAAGAGATGGAAGAAGGCGGTGCGGGCGGCTCCAGGACCGGGACCTTGTTGATTCTATTGCGAAAGTTCGTGCTGGCCGTGCTGTTTGTGATGGTCACCATGATCATTCTTGCCGCCATCGGCGTCAACATCGGTCCATTGATTGCTGGCGCCGGAGTAGTCGGATTGGCCGTTGGCTTCGGCGCTCAGACATTGGTCAAAGACATCATCTCCGGCATATTCTTCCTCATCGACGATGCATTCCGGGTGGGTGATTATGTCGATACGGGTAAGTTGAAAGGGACCGTCGAGCACATCTCGCTGCGCTCTTTGCGCCTTCGACATCATCGTGGGATGGTGCACACCATACCCTTCAGCGCTCTTGATGCCGTCACCAATTTTAGCCGCGACTACCTTATTGAAAAGCTTGAATTTCGCGTCCGCTACGGCACCGATGTGGACAGGGTGCGTAGGATTATTAAAAAAATCAACAAGCTGATTCAAGACGATGAGAAGATGCGAGCCAATTTGCTGAGTGACATCAAATCCCAGGGAGTGAAACAGCTGGACGATTCGGCGATGATCATGAGAGTCAAATTCAAAGCACTTCCGGGAGGTCAGTTTCTAATTAAGCGCGAACTGCTGAGACTTCTTCAAGAAGCTTTCCAGAAGGAGGGAGTCGAGTTCGCTCATCGCAACGTGACCGTGTATATCCCGCACGAATTAACTCCTGAAGCTCCTGGAAAGGATGATGAAAGCCCTGCGGCGCCTCAGGATGAAGCAAGAAGGCAAGCCCTCGCGGCCGGGGCGGCAGCAGTCATTGCGGCCGCCGAGATCGAAGCGGAAAAAAAAGATGGGACTGGTCCGTAAGAAGCCGGTCAACGCCTTACCCAAACAGAATATTATGAAATAAGGATACACGTTCCCACGCAGGGGCGTGCGAACGAGGTAATTTAACATTAAAGAAAAGGAGAGAAGCGATGAAAAAAATGAAACTGCTTTTTTGTATCGTGGGTATTCTTGGTTTGCTTTGCGCGGGTACGGTCTTCGCTGCAACGAATGAGGTGGAGAACGCCTCGCCTATCGATCCGGAAGCCATGGCCATTTTTTTGAAAATGGCCGATTTCCTGGCGAAGGCCAAAAGTTTCAGTGTGACCATCGAAAGCGGCTATGACGCTGTTCAGGACGACGGACAGAAAATAGAGTTTGGGTCGGTTCGCAAGGTCTTGATCGACCGCCCGAATCGTATGCGCGAAGCCGTCGAGCAAAGGGATGGAACCAAGGCGGAATTCATCTTTAACGGCAAGGAAATCTATGTCTTCAACGCCAAAAACAATGTATACGGCACGGTAGAAAAACCCGGCAGCATCGATGCCGCCGTGGAATATTTCACTGATGACCTGGGAATGAGAATGCCTCTATCGGAGCTCTACTCAATCGAACTTCCAAAATTTCTGAAGGAAAACATTCGCGTTCTCGACTATGTCGAAGAGGCGCGAATTGACGGTGTAGACTGCGATCATCTGGCAGCGCGGATGGATGACGGGGACCTCCAGGTCTGGATTGAGCAGGGCAACAAACCGCTCCTTCGCCGGATCATTGTCACCTACAAAAATGCTTTGGGCCAGCCACAATACCGGGCGCAACTGAAGGATTGGGATTTTTCGCCGAAAATCTCCGGTTCGCTCTTTAATTTTACGCCACCCAAAGGGGCTGAGCGGATCGCTTTTGCAGCGACCATGCAGCTCGGGGCTTCGGCAGGTGGCGGGAAAGGAGAGTAGCGATGAGTAGAAAATCATGGCTCCAATGCATTGCCATACACACCATATTGCTGCTGGTTTTGGCGATTACCGCGACGGAAATTGAGGCAAGGAGAGGTGGCGGTCGTGGAGGCGGCGGCGGGGGGCGCAGTGTTTCAAGAGGTGGAGGTCGCGGAGGCGGTGGCTTCTCAAGAGGCGGAATGGCAAGCCGCGGGTCTTTTGGCAGCGGACGTTCAATGGGCAGAACGAGCTTCTCGGCAGGCGGTCCTGCAAGCAGAGGTTCGTTGGGCGGCAGAGGGTCAGCTCCGACAAGAAGACCTGGAGCTACCGCCAGCAGGCCGAGCCAGCCGCGCAAGCCCGGCGGTCCCGCAGGTATGCAAAGTGCACAAAGTCGTCACCCCGGCGGCCCACCCGCAGGTGGTAAGCCTCCTGGCGGTCCACCCCCAGGCGCTCCGCACGGAGGGCCACCAGGCCATTATGGTCACGATCACTATGATCATGACTGGGATGACGACTGGGGCTGGGGATTTGCTGCAGGCGCTGCAACCGCTTTTACTGTGGGAGCGGTCCTTACGGCTCCAGCCTTCTCAGCGCAGGCGTGCACACCAACCACAGTGCTCGTCAATGGCGTGACTTACTATCAGTGCGGTCCTACCTGGTACACGCGCGCTTATGACGGTGGGGACGTTACCTATGTGGTCGTTAACCCGCCACCGGGATATTGAGATGGTGCCGCAATGAGAATTTCCACAATGAAAGCGAATCAGCCGATTAAAAAGGACTACTGAAATGGGGCAATTTGCAAATTACGCTTCGCACGCACTCGGGATCAGAATTCCTGAAGACTACGCCGTTTTCATGGAAACTTATGGAAGAAAGCTGTCCGAGGATCCCGTGCACAAGGAAAGTTGGGTCGGCGGACTGGGTACCCCCGATTTTGTCATCGGGACCACCCTCGCTTTCCGCTCAACAATATCCAATTTTCGCAAAGAGAACTTGGTGATTGGCTATATCGGAGTCAAGACCATCGTAGTCAACAAGATGTACGAGGAAGTCGACGAATACCTTATGTTGGATACCAGAGACGGAAGCCTCCTGGCGATTGATTCAATCGGCGCCACGAACAAGATCGCGGCGAGCTTCGAGGAATGGATCACCCCAGACCTGTTGCGGGCAGCTTTGAGGGAAAAGTACACGAGCAACCTCACCGTCATCGTCTTCGATGACGAGCTCAAGGCCGACGAGGCGCGACAGAAGCTGCTGAAGCTCCAACGCGAAGGCTTTATTGAAGTTGAGGATGCTGTGGTCGTGGTGAAAGAGCAGGACGGCACAGCTCGATACCATCAGATGCATAGACCCGCGCGCAAGGGGGGACTTGCGGGGAGCATCACGGGAATCATCGTCGGCAGCATTTTCTTCAGTCCCTTGATTGGAGCGGTTTTGGGCGGTATGGCCGGAGCTGTGTCCGCTGCTCTTACTGATATGGGAATCGACGACCGCTTCATGAAAGATCTGGCGCAAGAATTCAATCCGGGATGCTCTGCCCTGTTCACTCTGCTGCAAAAGGCCGATCCCGAGCGGGTGAGAGAAGA
>JAVEVM010000044.1:0-10225 GCA_034005055.1 Desulforhabdus sp.
CAGGGGTTTAATAAAGGCCGTTCAAGTGAGCCGCCTAACCTGATACAGATTTATTTCACAAAGGAGGAATCTATGTTGCGAAGATTGCTGGTAGGATCTTTTGTGGCTGTGTTCGGTTTTTCAGTGCTCTTTTCCGCTGTTCCTGCACTCTGCCTGGCAGCTGCTGATCCATGTGCGCTGCAACATCCTTTGGACCCGCCCGATAAAGAGCTGCAGGGGCAGTGTCTTAACTGCGGCATGGGGCGTCCCATGTGGGCGCGCACCTGGATGACCTATGAGAATTCACAAGGGGCATCGGAGGTGTGCTCATTCCATTGTTTGGCTGATATCGCCATCAAATCGGGAGAGGATCCGAGAAACGTCATGGTTGCCGAATACACGGAGCCCGGCCGGATGACTCCGGCGGAAAACGCCAGCTTTGTGGTGGGCTCGAAAGCCAAAGGAACCATGACTATGACCAGTAAGATTGCCTTTGTATCGGCTGAAGAGGCGCAGAAATTTGCGCAAACCTGCGACGGCAAAGTGATGACCTATAGCGAAGTCCTGGCGCTTGCAAAGGAATCGATCAGCAAGGAAAATAAGGCGATCAATGAACGACGCATCAAGACGGGAAAGATCGTAGAGCCGGTCGACAACAAGGACGAATGCATTGTCTGTAAGATGTATCCGGCCCGCTATCCCAACAACAAATGTCAATTGCAGACCCAGGATGGAGAGGTCTATCACTTCTGTTCAACCCAGTGCCTGTTTGCATTCTTGAGCAACAGCGCAAAATATGCAACAACCGAGGTGAAGCCCGCGATGGTATGGACGGTGGATTATCCCACGGGGACCTGGATTGGCTCTAAGACCGCCTACTATGTGGTCGGCTCCAAAACGCAGGGTCCAATGGGGCCGGAGGCATTTGTCTTTGACAGGCTCGAAGAAGCCAAATCTTTCGCTGCAAAAGAAGGCGGCGAAGTTCTTACCATGAAAGAAGTTACCCCCGATAGAATCATGGCAAAATAGCTCCAGTGCCCAAATAGAGAATCGGGCCACTGCCGGCAGCCCGATCTCAAGGTAATGGGACATGTTATGATGTTGCAGTGATTACCTGTTTAACCTGAACCATCTATTATGTCAAGTGTGGCATAACGGGAAGCCAAATTATTTTTTCCAATACCTGCAGGCGCAAACTTTTGCCCCGCCTGCTAGGTTATCGAGAGGTTCCAGCCATTATCCACGGGAAGATCCATATGAAAGCGGGTGCACTTGCCCGGTTCGCTTTCAACGCTCAACTCCCCGCCATGGTCTTTGACGATGCCGTAGCTGATGGAAAGCCCGAGACCGGTGCCGATTTCCTTGGGCTTAGTGGTGAAAAAAGGGTCGAAGATTTGGTCCAGGATATCCAGCGGGATTCCTTTGCCCGAATCCTCCACGGTGGTTCGGATAAAACGGCGGTCCTGCTTTGCGATCAGCTCGGCAAAGACGCGCAGTCTTTTTTCCTCGCTATAGCCGGAGTACTTTTCATTAAGGGCATCTCGAGCGTTGGTCATGAGATTCATCAGGACCTGCTGGATCTGCTGGCTACGGCATTTGATCTTGGGTAGGTCCTCGGGAATTTCCAACTGAATCTCGATCTGGTCGCGGCGCAGGACGGTCTGAATCAAGGAAAGCACCGACGCTACGATATCCGAAAGCAAAGCCGAGCTGTGACACTGTTTTTCGTCCCTGGCAAAGGTCAGCAGATTTCGGACAATCTTGGCAATGCGCTGGGTTTCGTGAATGATCTCATTGGCATACTCCTTGGCGGGGCTCTCGTCTTCCAGACCATCGGCTATTAATTGTGCGTAGTTCATAATGCCGTTGATGGGATTGTTGATCTCATGAGCAACACCGCCTGCCAGGGTGCCGATGGATTCGATTTTTTGCGACTGCAGCAACTGCTCTTCAAGTTTTCGCCGTTCAGTGATATCGCGGGCGTTCAATACGACGCCTCCTACTTTCCCGCGTTCATCAAAGAAGGGAAAATACCTGATCTCCATGATTCTTCGGCCGAGACCCGCAAAATCGAGAGTCTCTTGAAAGTGGACGGGTTGACCGGAGAAAGCCTGATCCATCCTGGGCTGAATCTTCTTCCGGAATACTTTCTCTCCGATGCATTCAGCCACAGTACTGCCCACCACCTCTTTGCGCGGCTTGTTGTAGGCCTTCAATATGCTATTGTTTACCGCCTCATGAATATAGTCGCGATTGATCAGGGCAATAAGGTCGAGGGAGGTGGCAACAATGCGCTCGTACCTTCGAAGCGCCTCCTCGGCATTCTTGCGCTCCGAGATAAAACGGGCCTGTTGAACGTTTTGATAGGCTATGGTGGAGATTCGGTTGGCCAGTTCGAAAAGGATGCGTGCTGTTTTGTCAAACTGCTGTTGAGACATGACGGGGACTTTCCGATAAGCGGTCCGAAACGCTTCTTCATCGGCGCCGATTTCACGGGCGTATGCCATGATCTCTTCTTCTTTTTGGGCTTCGTTGCGGACTTGGCCGATCAACCAGTTGGCGATGTGGCGGCCGCCTACAGTGATACTGACACCTGCATTGCAGAGTCCGGCGCTCAGACATGGTTGAATATTGGGTCCGGTGGGATTGTGGCGGCCGATCATTGCATCGGAGTAGTTGCAGTTTTTCACTCCTTTCGGGTTCTTCCGGATGATCTCCAGACATAGATCGGAGAAGTTGCTTGGTCTCGTGATGGGAATGCCGTCCGGAGTGGTCATGAGAACGGCGACGTCAAATGCTTCGGCAAATAGATCCTGGAGGCGCTGTATCTCGTCCATGTTGAACAAGTCCTGAAAGGAGACATCTTCAGAGGAGTCCAACGGCCGAGTTAATGCCACGATCCGTTTCTCCAGCGCCTCTTCGGCCCGTTTGCGGTCGCTGATGTTCAAGTGGGTTCCCGCCGCCCGCAAAGGTTTGCCTTCACTGTCATACTCGGTGATCCTGCCTCGGTCCAGCACCCATACCCAGGTACCGGACTTGTGCCGCAGCCGATGCTCCGTCTCATACATCGGTGTCCTGCTCTCCAGATGATCGGTTAAAGCCTCCAGCGCCCGGGGCAAGTCCTCCGGATGAACCATGGCCTCCCAGCTGTGCACATGCGGCTCGATCTCGTCCACCCGATAACCGATCATCCCGGCCCAGCGCTCGTCAAAATTAAGCTCGCCGCTTTGGACGTTCCAGTTCCAGCTTCCAAGATCCGCACCCTGCAGCGCAGTCGCCAATTTTTCCTGGTGATCTTTGGCGGCGGCTTCGGCGCGCGTACGTTCGGTTATGTCGATGGCAATGCCGACAACTCCACTCTTCCGTCCCTGGGGCAATACATAGGGTGAATAAACCGTATCGAAAATCAAGTCGCCCCAGTAATTGACTATTCGGCTGGTCTGGCCGTCAAGGGCCAGTCTGATCCCTTCTACCAGGGATGGAACATCCTTGAAGAGCTCCAGCGCTGGTTTCCCGATCAGCTCATTGGGGGCCATTCCGAGCTTGGCCAGCTCCCGGCCTCCCACTAGCTGGATGACGCCATTCTCGTCCAGGATAAAGATGACTGCCTGGGCATTTTCCACGACCGCACGAAATTTCTGCTCGCTTTCCTGCAGCGCAATTTCCGCAAGCTTTCTGTCGGTTATGTCCAAGAAAATGAGAAAGCCCGCTATAACCTCACCCTTTTCACCATGAACCGGCACGGTATCGGTGAGGATCCATCGCTCACTCCCGTCTTTGCGCACTACTCTTGTTTCACGTCCTCTCACGGTCTTTCCCGCGATCGCTTGCGCCAGAGGGCTCTCTGTCAGAGGAATGAAAACACCCTGGTCATCATATTCCTTCCAGCTCGGTTCAAGAGTGAAGAGGTTTAAGCCCGGTTGGAGGTAAAGTTCGTTTTCAGCCCCGAGAGCGTTTCGACAGCTGTCGTTGAACAGCTCGACAGTTCCATCCGGGAGTGCCAGGGCCATGGGCACCGGCGATTGCAGGATGACCGATCTGAGCAGCACGTGCAGCCTTGCGGACTCGCTCTCCGCCAGCTTGCGGGCACTTATGTCGAGACCGACGCCAAAGATATGCGGCCGGCCGTCGATTAGAATGCCTATTCCTGTGAAATAGTGTGGAATTGAGCGGCCGTCTCTGGTGATCAGGTCGGCTTCGAATTCTGTTACGCCCGTGCTCGGTACCTCCTGGAATTTCCGTGCAATATGCTCCTTTTCTTCTTCAGCGAAGAAGTCCGCAGGGTGCATCTCTCTGATTTCGTCCGGCTCATAGCCGGTAGTGCTCTCCAGTCGTTTGTTCCAACGGACAAGCCGCGACTGTTCGTCCAAGACATAGAAAAGCCCGGGCATGCCGTCAATGATGGCGTCCGAGAAGTACTTCTCCCGGCGCAACGCCTCGTCAGCCTTCTTGCGGTCGGAAATATCCGAATGTGTCCCGGCCATACGGATCATCTTGCCTGCGGCATCACGTTCAACCACCTTGCCGCGGGCCAAAATCCACCGATATTCACCGCTTTTCGCTTTGAGGCGGAGCTCGATGCCAAAAGTGGGAAGTCTCTCTTTAAAATGCTGTCTGAGCCTCTCTTCAGTAATCGCAAGATCTTCCGGGTGGATCATGTTTCGCCAATTGTCGTAGCTTGCCGGGAATTCGTCGGGAGCATACCCGAGCATGGTGTAATAGCGAGAGCTGAAATAGGTCTGTCCGGATGCCACATTCCAGTCCCAAAAGCCGTCTGAAGCTCCTTCGAGAACCAGTCGAAGTCGTTCTTCACTCAGGCGGTATTCCTCTTCAGTTCGTTTCAGCTCATCAAAGCCCTCTTTCAAATCATGCAGACTCTGCCGCAACTGGGCTGTCATGCTATTAAAGGCAACGGCCAGTTGAGCGATTTCCCTGGGCCCGGCAACGGTCGCCTGCAAATACCTCTCGCCTCCAGCTATCCGGGAAGCGGTCTCAGTTAGACTCGCTACGGGCATTGCCAGCCGTCGCGCCACATATAGTCCGAACAAGCCGGCCAGGCTTGCCATGACGAGCGTGATGCCAACGGCCCTTGCAATGTCCCAGAGGATCTCACGGTATGCTTCTTCCCATGGCAGTTCGGTTATAACCGCCCAGTCAGGAGCTTTCAAAGCGGTAAAGGTTCCAACCACCACGGATCCCATTATCCCCCGGTACCTGCTCGCGGTACCGGGTTCCGCTGGTGGAGAATTCCGGATGAAGTCGGCTACTGCGGTTAAGGAGGAAACATTTTCACCCTTCAACACCCTGGCCGTATCGTGAAAAGCAAGCAGATTGCCCTTTCTATCGCATACGTAGGCATAGCCGGTTTTGCCGATTTTAAGATTATCAACAGTATCCCACATGGACTTGAGATTGAGCTCGGCGGTCAATCTTCCTTTGATATTCCGGAAAACATCGGTCACAGGCACCGACATGGTCACCAGGGGCTCGCTGGTAACAGGATCGATGTAAACCGGGCTGATTTCCCTGTCGATCTGCGAATGTCGCTCAGGGATCTCAGATTCAAGCCCCTCAGAGAATGTCTTCAAGGCCTGGGTTGAATGGCGGGAGACCTGCGCCCGTACCTTATTTCGGGCATCCAACAATACCAACCGTCTCAGGCCGGGTTTAAGCCCCAACAGGTTCTGCAGAACCTGCCTTTGTTCGGCTTCCGTATGTGCGTAGATATCGGTCAGCCAGATGGACATTTCCAGGACATCAAAGTGCTCGCTGATAAAGCTGCTTACCTTGCCTGCCGCCTCTCGTGCCGTGAGCTGCTGCCGACTTATGATGACGGACTGCTGGGTTCTAAAGTCATAAAATATGTCCAGGCCGCTATAAAAGAGGAGCGTCAAGACGCTCAGAGCAAAAAAACCGACCGCCAGGGTTGTGCTCAACTTCGGGGCCGGTCGGGATGTCTCCATCGATGTCTCCATGAGCTTGTTCTCCGGTGCTTAGCGAATGACTTCGTCCGCCTGCTTCAAAAGCCCTTCAGAAACAGGTATACTCAGTTTCTGGGCGGCCCCGAAATTGAGCTGGAAATAGCTCTCCGCCGAAGCCACAGGAATCGTACCTACGGGAATGCCCCTCAGGACTTTGTTCGCCTGCTCTGCCGCCAACCTTCCCACAGCTATGTTGTCCGTGGCCACACCAAATACTGTTGAATAGCCTTCCAGCGAGTATAGAACACCTCCTATGGGTATTCTGTGCTCCCAGGCAAATTTGCCTATTTTCGGGAAAACAGCCGGTGTCCTGGCCAAAGGCTCGGATATGAATAAAATAGCATCAATGCCGATATCGTCGGCTTCGGCGCGTCCGGCTAGATCGGCAAGCAGTTCGGCGCCGCTCTCAGCGGGAGCTTCTACGAGCGTGATATCCGCTTCCGCGGCCGCCGGACGTAGCGCCGCCAACTGCACGGGCACAATGGGGGAATTCTTTGCATAAGGCACCCAAAAGCGTTTGGCCTGCGGCACCAGTTCGTGCAGTATTTCGAATCGTTTGAGGGCCAGGTCGGGACCTGGATAGCGCACTCCGGTCATATTCCCCCCAGGCTCAGGCACGCTCTGGATCAGGTTGGTACCTTCTATATTGGCTTGGCAGAACACCACGGGTATATTGGTCCCGCTGGTGGTCGCTTTTGCCGCTACGGCTACCTCCGAAGGAAAAACGAGCATCATATCGACCCTGTCCGCTACGAATTTTTGCAGAATTCGCGTTTCGGTCGCTGCGTCAAAATTGGTTTTGTGCAAGTCGTAAGCGATATTCTTGCCCTCCAGGTAGCCCAGTTCGCTCATCCGGGCCTTGAATCCATCCACTGTGGAAGTAAAAACATGAAGCCCGCACAAGATGCCGACACGATAGACCTTGGGCCTTTGTCTGTCACACCCGGGTGAGGACAGGCTGAACACCAGGACTGACAGGAAGATCCAAAAAGTGAAGATATCGATGTTGAGATTCCGATTGTTTGTCATGGCTCTTCGCTCTCCCTCGGTTGTCTTCCATGTGCTGCCGTTCAGCAATCGATCTGGTAGGAGCAAACGAATGCAAATGTCGCGCCCGATCTTGTCGTTTAACATTTGCAGCTCTCTGCAAAGCTGGCAGGCCTTGTTCGGGAAAACCGTCGATGATTGGCTGGGTGCACGAAGCTCTTTTTCAGCTCAGCTCTTGCCCGGCCTGAAGATGCCTGAATCATGAAATGAATCCTGGATTTCGGATTTCACCGCCTTCCTCCTGAAACTCATCGTTTTAAAGTTCCAAAACTCGCAAACTCTGTTCGGTAACCGGCAAACCGTAACGGCTAGCGTCTGAGAACCTTTCTGGAAACCCTGACACGGATTTTGCTGCCTGGTATCTTGAGAGTGTGACGGAGGATCAAGTCGGCCTGGAGAAACGCCAGCCGGATTACTCCTCAGGTGGATCGACCGGGCACTTTGCCATTCAATATACCTGTCAATGGTCAAGGGCTTCGGGTTTGGAGGAGATGCATGCTGCCGCAATGAGCCCACCATCAAGCTGGGATGCGGCTCCTGGGGGAAAAGTGAGGAGACAAAATTGAAATTTTCAAACTTGCCGCTATAGCTGACCTTCCAAAGTAATAGGCAAAAATGACAGGGTGAAAATAGGTCATTGTTACTATTGAAAAAGCTGCCTGAAAGATTTTATATGAAGCATATATCTTTCACTTTCTCGAGGCGGGTGACATGCAGCGGAAAACATCTAAGGAAAAAGAACTGCGGCGATTCCTTCAATTGCGAAAAGTTCTTGATAAAGAGATTGAACGCTACGACGAGGTGATGAAAGAGCTCGCCAACATCAGCAAAGCGATCGAAACGGAGGAGGCATCCGACGAGGCAAAGAAGTGGAAAGAGCTCTGAACTTTTGCTTCAACATCGATTGCACCCGGATTTTTCAAAGCTCGCGACCGACATGAGATAAGCGCGGCGAAGTGCGGGAGAGGGTTACTTCTGCGCATAGATAATTCCATATCGCCAGCAGCCTTGAGCGAACATCGTGTATTGCGCTGTGCATGCTGCGCAGTTGTACAGTCCTCGCCAGGTTCTGACCCTCAGTGCGCGCAGCAGCAGTGCAACGGGATGAAGCAGGATGCCGCGCACATATATGTGCCGCGAGGTTCGCATGATGTTTGGGGTGATGTCTTTGAACTCGATGTTCCTAAAGCCGGCCTTCCCTATTGCCTGCAGGTATTCATCCGGCATGGCGATGCTTATGGCCCAGCCTTTTTCGATGGTATTCAAAGCGGCGGTTTGATGTTTCGAGAATGCGAACCTTTCTTTTCCCAGGAAGCCGTCGGCGATTATCAATCTACCGCCTTCTTTCAATAAGCGATGCGCCTCGTGAAAAAAGACCGCTTTATCATCCGTATGGACGATGCTTTCTACCGCCCAGACCACGTCGAACGACGCGGCGGCCAATCCGGTAGCACGCATATCCCCGTAGCGGAATTCCGCAAGCTGATCGACCTTCCGTTCTTTGGCGGAGCGAGCAGCAGTCTGTAGATCTTTTTCGCATACGTTTACACCCACGACTCTTGCGCCGATGTGCTCAGCAATCCATATTGCGCTTCCACCGAGTCCACAGCCGGCATCGAGCACCGCTTCGCCGGGCCGGATGCACGCCTTTCGGCAGAGGACCTTGTTCATATTGCTGATGGCGTCCTGCAGCTCGGACGTTTCGGAATCCCAGTAGCCGTAATGCATGGCGAGATTTTTTCCGTCAGTCCAGAAGCGCCGGTAGTCTATAGAGCATTCGGTAAAGTAATTAGCTATTTCGCTGATTGCTGCCATGTTACTGCGATCTTTACAATGTGCCCCAATAAGGTGAGTATTTCTGCCGGTTCGGTGTTTCATTAATATCATGCGAGGCTTTGTTCGATAAAATGTATTCTGGTTTTCATGAGGCTTTTTATATCTGTTAAGGTTACGAGCTTCATTGCCATCAGCCCGATTACATGAACAAGATCTCTGACCGCTAGCGGCCGAATACGTTAAAGCTTCTTCTCCGAATGGGCCTGCCGAACAATTCATGGATGCATTCCCTGCCGAATTCCCAAGAGACGGAAAGCACGTCGCCCAATAGATTAGGATAATCCCTTGTGGGTATCACACTCCATATTTCTGAAAATGAAAATTGCCTAAGTGCCGCCTTAAGAAAAGTGAAAGTTTCGCGCGGAGTAATCTGGAGAGTAAACATCTTTTCACAAAGGAGTGGATCTACGGTGTTGAAGATTTCGATGAATTTATCCAGCTGAGACGCTTTAGCATTGGCAAGAAAATGCATGGCGATCCGGTTCGCCAGAATCTCGGCGCGCTGGTAGCGTTTGGGCCTGACAAGCCGCTGCAGGCGTCTCCGGTTCAGTTTGTCTTGCCTGAGAAGGTGCGTCAGCTTTCTCACGTAGTCTCTGTAATTCGCCATGATAAATCCCATTCCCCAGCCGCAAGGGGTAGTCCAGGAGCCGGCATCACCGATGAAGTCGACACGATCGCGTGAAACCCGCAAGGTAAGCCCGCCGGACGGATACCATCCCCATTTTAGCTCTTCCATGTGAACAACTCCCTGTTCGTCCCGGAAGCTCGCCGTCTCTTCTTCGTGTGTTAGAATTTGCAGGAATTCGGCCTTCATGTGGTCGTACTCAACCTTATCCCTCCTGAGGTACATAATGAGAGCGAAGGAGTAATCTTCATCCAAGATCTCGTATTCAAACACCGGTCGTCCGTTCAGGAACGATTTTTCCGGATCGAGGTTGGTGTCTTGAAAAGTCTGCCAAAGCATGTAATCGCCGACCTTCATAGTGCCGAGTCCGTTTGGGTGGCGGATGATGCAGCCGAAAATGGACCACCAGTAGTATCTGTTATGTCTGATCCCGTAGGCTTTCAGGATATGCGAGTTCGTTCCGGAGGCATCGATGACAAGACGAGCTGTGACTTCTTCCGGTATGGTGTTGTCCGGATTTTCTGCGTCGGGGTCGGCACTGAGGAACCGAATCTTGACTTGATGACGGTTAACCAGATGATCGCGGTAGAAACGCTGCCCGGCAATAAGAGAGCCGTTTGTTTTGCCGTTTTCCTTGATTACGTCTTTCCAGTACTCGATGATCTCGTGTTCGCGCAAATAGGGATAATACGGTGAATTGGGAAAGAGCTTCGCCTGCCAGGCCAGGTCGTATTCACCGGCGTGCCTAGATCCGGTC
>JAVEVM010000045.1:0-10185 GCA_034005055.1 Desulforhabdus sp.
GTGTAAACCGCGAAGGTATGCCGTTTGGGTCGAAGACAAGACGACAGGGGAATTGATCTGGGGCAAACGTCGAGACTGGCCTTCTTGGTGGTTGTAGCAACCATTTGGGCCAATTAATGGGCTCTAACAAGCGCTTTCAAACGGACGCGAAAAAACGGCGCGCCGCTGAAGCGCAGCGTTAAGCACCTGTATGATTTCGCCAGGACTGCATTAAAAAGCAGATCATAAATCTTCACCCAAGGACAGGAGTCACCCTATGAGGCGCTTTTTTATTGCATTCATGCTCCTCTTCACCCTTTGTTTCTCGGTTGATGCTGAAGAAGATGCTTCACAGCACCATGTGTCACTTACCATCTCCCCTTTTCATCTTTTCAATCCAGAACTTCATGTCACGGGTGAGGTGCGATTGACCCCCAAAATGAGCGTGGCAATCATGCTGGGCGCGGGTCGAATAACCGATGAAGGCAAGACTTGTTCTATCTGGGAAGGCGGCGGACAGTTCCGTTACTACCTTCTTGGCGACTTCGAACATGGCACGATGATAGGAGCGGATGTCGGATATGTTGATATAGATGCTCAGATCGAAGATCCCATAGCCTACCTTGTCGGCGTACATGCGGGAGGTTTCCTGGGGTACAAGTTTTCGATGCAGGCCGGATTCACAGCGGAACTCCAGATTGGACCGGTGTTTCTGTGGGGGGAAACCGCTGACACCTCGGAATGGCAGACCTTGCAGGCTTTCAAGATCGGCTGGTCGTTCTGACATTTTGCCGCTCATTCTTCCGCGAGCTTTCAGCATATCTGCCGCCGCTTTTGCAAAGCGTGTGACTGGCCTGACTCATGGAAGGACATAAAACGAGCGTTTTACACCTGCCCCCCAATCCGCCCGCCACGTTCGTCGCAGCGTGAACATTCTTTCATGGCGGTTTGGGACAGGTGAAAACGAGCGTTATACGAGGGATACGATGATGACGCACAAAGAACGCGTGATGGCTGCGATCCGCCATGAAGTGCCGGACCGCATTCCGGTTGATGCCATCTGCATCGAGAATGGCGATGACGTCAGAAACTTCCTGGGCATGCCCGAGGGAGGTGACGTCTACGAGCGGCTGGGTATAGACGGCCGTTGTGTTGCGGCATGGCGCTACACCGGCGAATTGCCCGTTGCCAACGGGAAAACACTGTCGCCGTGGGGGACCGAAGATGCTGGCTTTGGAACCGGGCACTTTCATCCCTTGGCTGCCGCCTCTGCCACCGAGGTGGAACGTTACGCCTGGCCGGATGCGACGCGCTTCGATTTCGCCGATCTGCGGGCAAGCCTGCGGGACTGGACCGGCGAATGTGCCTTGCGCGGCCCGTACTGGGTATCGGGTCCCTTGTTCAGCACGACCTGCGATCTCATGGGAATCGAGGAGACGCTGTGCAAGATGCTGGTCGATCCGAAGGCGTTCGAAACCTGTGTGGAACAGGTGTTTCGTTTCTCCTATTCATATGTGGAGCGGTTCATGGACTGCGTTGGCCCGGACCTGGATATCCTGTATCTCGCCGACGACTTTGCTTCACAGCGCGGACTGCTGATGAGTCCCGATCTCTGGAAAAAGTTCCTCAAGCCTCGCTATGAAAAGCTGTTCGCCCTCGGCAAACGTCGGGGGCTTCCGATCTGGTTCCATTCGTGCGGCGACATCACGCCGGTATTGCCGGACTTGATCGATATCGGTATGGACGTATGGGAGACGGTGCAGTTGCATGCGTTGCCCATTACGGCGCCAGAACTGAAGCGGGAATACGGGCGGCATATCACGTTCTTCGGCGGCGTCAACACTCAGGAACTCCCATTCCTGTCGCCGGAAACCGTTGTTGACCAGGTGCGCCACCGTATTGATTGTCTCGGTGAAGGCGGCGGATACATTTGCGGGCCTGACCACCACCTCAAACCCGACGTTCCAGCCGCCAACGTGGTTGCCCTATTCGATGCGGCGCGAACGTATGCCAGGGCCGGATACACGAAGGATGCGGGAATCGGCCTACAAGGTTCCTGCTTGCGAGGTCGCTGAGCGCCCCGCGCATGAGAACTGACGCTGGATGTGGGGGGCGAGCATCGTTGGCTTTGGCAGCTATCACTACAAAGGGAAAAGCGGGCGTGAAGGTGACTGGATGTTGATCGGTTTCTCACCGCGCAAGCAAAGCTTGACATTGTACCTGATGGGAGGCTTCGAAACCCATAGCGCTCTGCTGCAAAAGCTTGGCAAATTTAAAACAAGCGCAGGATGCTTGTATATCAAGTCCCTGAACGATGTGGACAAAAAGGTCTTGAATGAATTGATGCAGGCGTCACTCAAGAGAATGAAACAACTCAGCAAATGATATGAAAAGCAATAGACCCTCGGACCACGTCCTGCCGGGCATGTCGCTGACACGCCGCCCCAGAGGGACGTTCGGCAGGACAAGAGGAAGGTGAAATGGACAACACGGCCTGGTTCAAGAATGCGAAATTCGACAGTTATGATCAAAAACAAATCGAACAAGGCGGATGCAGGCGACGCTTCAAAGCGCGCCTGATCTGTGCGTTAATATTTTCATGATTGATTAAATGAATACGCGAGGAATTTCAGCATGCATATGAAATTGGTATTTAAAAATTTGATTTGTATCATTCTATTTTCTTCGCTTGTAGGATCATGTCAGGTCTTGGACTCATTGCTGGCATACTATCCTCTTAATGAAGGTGATTATTGGGAGTACATTGAAGAACAGATCGATCCTGTTTTCAACAAGTATTCCCGAACAGAATATTATCAAAAGGTTATCGGTGATACCACGCTTCTGGATTCGCATGTCTATAAAGTCATCGAGAAATGCAATATCAATGAAAACAACATTGAGTATATATTCGAAAGAATCGACACCCTTACCGCAAGCATATATCGTTTCGTTGATGTTGATGGCGTGTGGCCAAAGCAACGCTTAATCGACAGTTTGAATAGTCCCTTATACTATAGTTTTTCTGGTTTTTCTCGCTACTCTTCCTCGCCTGCAAGAATTAGCCTGCAAAGAATTTCATCTGATACCCTTTTTAATAAACCTGTAACGACACTTCACTTTATTGCACGTGATCTTATATGGGATTTTGAATATTCTTTTGCTCAACATATCGGATTAATAAGTGCAAGAGCTATCACTCCAGAAGCGACTTGCACCTATACATGGCGCCTGAAAGTTGCAAAGGTGGAAGGTATTGAATATGATCTAGAAAACGGTGTCAACTCATTTACAACCAAAATGTTGCCCGATTTCATTCTGCAGCAGAATTATCCTAATCCTTTTAATTTGAACACTATCATTGAATATGATCTGTTGATTCCCGGAAGTGTAGAGTTCATTTTATACAATATTCTCGGTCAGAAAGTGAAAACCATTAGTGAAATTCAGTCTTGTGGGTCTCATAAGATTGTACTCTCTGCAAGCGGTCTGAGTTCGGGTGTTTATTTTTATGAAATTAAAACCCGTTCTTTTTCTATACGAAAGAAATTGCTGGTTCTGCAGTAATTTCTACCCATCGGACGCAGGGCGGCCGGTTGTGTGGTCGCGAGGGTGTCATTGCCGGTTTAGTTTAATTGAGTTCGCTGCTGCCTCCCACACCAGCCCTGTACCGGTGGACCCTGGTTTTTGGGCAGCATACTCGAGGTTAGACAAAGGAGGCTCTCATGCGGTTCGTACTCGTGACCACCATTCTCTTTTTGGCGTTCAGCAACCTTCCTGGCCTTGCGCAGGACAGCAAGTCGTCGGCAGTCGCTGATTCCGCGTTGGCGAAGCAACTCGGTGCCGACGAGCTTGGGATGCGCAAGTACGTTCTGGTGATCCTCAAGACCGGCCCGCAGCGCGTGGCCGACGGTCCGGCGCGCGACGAGATGTTCAAAGGGCACTTTGCCAATATGAACCGGCTCGCGAACGCCGGGAAGCTGGTCTTTGCCGGCCCCTTTGGCGACAAGACCGATTGGCGTGGGATGTTCATCTTTGCCGTCGAGACGCGGGACGAGGCGGAGCAGCTCGCCTCAACCGATCCGGTGATCAAGAATGGGGAGATGATCGCCGAGTACCACACGCTCTATGGATCTGCCGCGCTCATGGCTGTGAATGAGATCCACGACAAGATCGCACCGAAATAGTCGGGAATTCGGGGCCGGACCTAATGAATTCGCTGTTATTCAATAGATTATGCCTTCTTTTTTGCCGAAAAAGGGCCTTGGCAGCCATTTTTTACGCTCCTAAACGGCTTCCAAGGTACAGGTGAAGGACTTCAACAAGCGTTCGCACAATCCGAGTCTCCGGTCGAGTGATGCCTGTAATGCTTGTTCGCGAAAAAAATGAGACAATAGAGGCAGCATCGGTCATTGATGTGACCTTTTCCCAAAAAGTTTTTTAATGAACAGCAGACCAATCCTGCGCGGAGGATCCATGAATATTCCCAACCAGAAAAAGATCCTGTATGGAGGCGACTACAATCCCGAGCAATGGCCGCGCGAAATTTGGCACAAAGATATCCGGATGTTCAAGCGGGCCAACATCGATATTGTCACTCTGCCGGTTTTTAGCTGGGCACTGCTGGAACCGAGCGAAGAGCACTATGATTTCCAATGGCTGGATGAAATTACAGACCTGCTGACCACGAACGGAATCCGTATCTGCATGGCCACTTCCACGGCAGTCCATCCGGCCTGGATGGCCAAAGCCTATCCGGATGTGCTGCGCGTGGATTTCGAGGGCCGGAAGCATAAATTCGGGCAGCGGCACAACTCGTGCCCCAACAGTCCCACGTATCGCCGTTATTCGCGCGCCCTGGCCGCGGAACTGGCGCAGCACTATAAAGCTTTGCCGTCTCTGGCCGTATGGCATGTATCCAACGAGTACGGCGGCGAGTGCTATTGCGAGAATTGCGAGCAGGAATTCCGCAAATGGCTGCGGGCCCGTTATGGAAGCCTGGATGAGCTCAACAAACGATGGGTAACCCGGTTCTGGGGGCATACGTTTTATGATTGGGACGAAATCGTCTTGCCCAATGCGCTTTCCGAATTCTGGGACGATGGCACCCGGACCGCTTTTCAAGGCATTGCGCTGGATTACCGGCGCTTCATGTCCGACAGCCTCCTGGCCTGCTACAGGAACGAATATGAGGTGCTCAAGCAAATCACGCCCGCTATTCCGATTACAACCAATCTGATGGGAACGTTTAAAGGTTTGGACTACTTTGCCTGGGCGCCTTATCTGGATATGGTCTCGTGGGACAATTACCCGCTAAGCACAGATGGGCCTGCGAATATGGCCTTGCGCCACGAGCTGATGCGCGGCTTGAAAGGCGGACAGCCATTTATGCTGATGGAACAAACGCCCAGCCAGCAAAACTGGCAGCCCTATAACGAGCTCAAGCGCCCCGGAGTGATGCGGTTGTGGAGCTACCAGGCTGTTGCGCACGGGGCGGATACGGTCATGTTTTTTCAACTGCGGCGCTCGCAAGGCGCATGCGAGAAATACCATGGCGCGGTCATCGAGCATTGCGGCCACGAAAACACGCGCGTCTTTACTGAAGTGGCTGAGCTGGGAAAAGAACTGGCCAGCCTGGGCGATGCAATCCTGGGTGCCCGGCAAGATGCAAAGGCAGCGATTTTATTCGATTGGGAAAATTGGTGGGCAGTCGAACTATCCAGCGGACCCAGCGTCGATCTCAAGTACATCCCGCAGATCCAAAAGTATTACCAGGCCTTCTTTGATCTGCATATTCCGGTCGATGTGGTGAGTCCCTTGTCTGATTTAGGCAAATACAGAATCCTTGTTGCGCCGCTGGCCTATATGCTCCAGCCCGGCTTTGCCGCAAAGGTAGAGAGCTTTGTGCAAAACGGCGGAACCTTCTTAACCACGTTCTTCAGCGGCATCGTGGATGAAAATGACCGTGTGGTGTTGGGCGGGTATCCGGCGGAACTGCGCAAGGTTCTTGGCATCTGGGCCGAAGAAATCGATGCGCTTTTTCCCGATACTCACAACAAAATCGTCATAAAAAAAAATCTTGGCTCGCTTTCCGGCTCCTATCGGTGCAGCCTGCTTTGCGATCTGATCCATGCCGAAGGTGCGGAGGTGTTGGCCGAGTATGGAAGCGATTTTTATGCAGGCCGGCCGGTCTTGACGCGCAACAGATTTGGCCGGGGCACGGCCTGGTATGTGGCCACGGATCCCGAGCCCTCGTTTCTTGATGGATTAATCGGCCATATATGCACCCAAACCGGCATAAAAGGCCTGGTCGATCCGGTTGTCGGCCTCGAAGTCACGGAGCGGAGCAGCGAGAAAGACGATTTCGTGTTTATGCTCAACCACAATGCCAACCCTGTCAAGGTGGATCTGGGCGATGTGCGTGGAACAGAATTGCTCAGCAAGAACAAGCTGAAAGGAGTCCTGGAAATGCCCGGGCGTGCAGTGTGGATTATCCGGCGAGACCAGAAGAAAAGATGAAGGGGAATTCGGGCTCGGAACAAATGAATTGGCTGTTAAAAGTTAACGATCGCATCCGGATCAATTCTGTAGATGATTCGCCAGGTCAGATTTTTGTCTTTTATACGCAATTCGCAGCATCGGGGGATGGCAAAACGGGCCCTATGCCAGGCCGATCAGCGGCAGCAGTATCCGCAATCCCAGCCAAATGATCGCGCCCCCCAGCAAATCGAAGAGAATGCCGGCACGGATCATTTTGGTGATGGGCACCAGCCCCGATCCATAGACGATAGCATTCGGGGGTGTGGAGACCGGCAACATAAAGCCCCAACTTGCCCCGAGTGTAGCCCCCAGGGCAGGTGGGATTGGGTTGATCTGGGCGCTCAGACAGAGCGAGATCATGACCGGGACCACCATATTGGCTGAGGCCGTATTGGAGGTGGTCTCGCTCACCAGGATAGCGATATAGATGGCTGCCAGGGTGACGCTCCACGTGGAGCTGGCGCCGCTCCAGTTTAAAAGCCCGGTGCCGATCGACTCGGCCAGTTTGGTCTCGAACATCAGCTGGCCAAGGGCAATGCCACCGCCGAAAAGAACCAGCGTGCCCCAATCAATGTGAGCGGCCTGCTTCCAGCTGAGGGTGAAATGCCGCTGCGGCCAGTTTATGGGCAGGATAAAGAGCAGGCTGGCGCCGATGAGAGCGGCTGCCGCTTCCGGGAGACGGTCGTTGAGAATTTTCGCCAAGGCTGAGGCCGGCCCTCCGATGAGTGTGGCGAGCCCCGGCAGGATCCAAAGCAAAACTGTGACCAGAAAGGCGATAAGTGCGTTGCGCTCGCCCCGGGAGAAGGGAACCTGGTTCTGTTGCAGCGCGATGGTCTTGGGGAGGCTCTCTTGTGGGTGATCCGGGCGGTGCATCAGATAGAGAATACAGTACAACATGGCGTACATGACAACCAGCAGAGGAAGGGCGAACAGCATCCACTGGAAAAAAGAGATCTTGATTCCGGCAAATTTTTCAAGCATGGCCAGGCCAATCAGATTGGGTGGCGTACCCACGGGTGTGCCGATGCCGCCAGTGGAGGAGGCATAGGCTACCATCAGCAGCAGGCCAGTGGAAAACCTGTTCAGCTGCTCCCCGCCGCCACTCGCGCTGATGATGCCCAGACCGATCGGCAGCATCATGGCGGCTGTGGCGGTATTGCTGATCCACATCGAAATGGCTGCGGAGACTCCGCCATAGACCAGCAGGATGCGCGCGGGGCTGCTCCCAACCCAAGGTAAGGACATCAAACTCCAGGCAAAGCGCTTGTGCAGGCCGTGAACGGCCATGCCTTCTGCCAGAATAAAGCTGCCAAGAAAGAGATAGATGGTGGGATCGGCAAATGGGGCAAAGACCTGTCTGGCCGGAGCAATGCCGAACAAGACGCACAGAACCGCTCCGAGCAGGGCGCTCATTGGGATCGGTATCGGTTCGGTGATCCACCAGATCACGATCCAGCCAATGATCCCGGCGAGTCTGTGCGCAGCCGACGTCAACTGGGGCATCGGATAAAGCAGGAGTATAAGGGCGGCCAGGGGACCCAGATAAAGTCCTGCGGTATGGCGGCGCCTTTCAAAACGTTTCTCCGCCGGCGAGAGCGACTCTCTGATTTTTACAAGCCGTTGGGCTGTCATAGGAAATCTTGTTTGATAATTGATAGGAAATTTGATTTTCCCGCGGGGGAAAAAATCGAGAAAATCATTCTCTGTCAGGCGACTGATCCCCAGCCATTTCCCCATTTTCAGCGCGCCGAGCCATCTCTGGCCCCCTCACCGCTTCTTCCCTGCCAGAATAGTAGACAACCAAAATCTGAAAATCAAGTAAAATTGCAAAAAGTATACATTTGGGCGATATCGCTGCGAGATCAAGTTGCGCAGAAATCAGGAATCAAGGAAGGTCTCTCAACCCTCTAAGCGATATTGGGTCTGGCGCATGCTATAAAATGACCCATATTCGGTGCGCAGCACCGGATCTTAAAGAAAATCAATCTGATGGCAAAGCATGTTGGGTGAAAAGTGCCCTTTTCTCAACCGCATCAAGAATAGGCGATTGAATGTTTTTTGATTCGGTTAACACCGAATCTGGGGATGCATCAACCGGAGAATGAACAGTGGAAATTCAAGAAGTTCCGAACACGAAGGCGCCAATAGAGCTACTTTTGGAAGCGGATCCGTCAGTTGAGAAAATAAAAGCGTACTTGCCACGATCAAAATGTTTCGTAGCGATGCTTCAGGGCGAACCAGTCGGTGCGTATGTTGTGCAGTGCATTGCGCCGCGAGTCTATGAGTTGATGAGTATTGCGGTTTTGCCTGAACATCAACGGAAGGGCATTGGGTCGGAACTGCTCAAGCATGCCGTTACCACTGTCCGCAATATGGGAGCGCTCCGCCTTGAGGTAGGAACCGGGACTTTCGGGTATCAGCTTGCCTATTATCAGCGGGAAGGATTTAGAGTATTTGCCATAGAGAAAGATTTCTTCCTGGTCAACTATAAAGAGCCGATCTACGAAAACGGCATTCAGCTCAAAGATATGTTAAGACTGGCAGTGGATTATGGACAATGAGTTTTTACGCTGTTGGATTCGTTGCACAACGAGCCGCTGTTCCAAAGGCCTTTTTCGTTTTGCAGCATATTTTTTGCCCGCTCGATATGAGCTTTCTCCAGTTTTAATGTACCCGGATTCGGTGCGAAGCACCGAATCTCAAAGAAAATCAATCTGATAGCAATACACAGAGGGTGAAAACTGCCATTTGTGCAACAACATAAGGAATAAGTGATTGAATGATTTTTGATTCGGTTAACACCGAATCTGGGCTCCATCCTATACGTATTAATTTTCTTTTTTTATACGTAAATAGCAATTGATTTTTTCTAGAATTGTCATCTTTGCTCATAACCCATGCATATACCCAATGCAACAAACAGGATTGGTGTTCTCCATGACAATACCGCCAAGTCGTATACGTCCCGTTGCGACAGCAATAATTGAGAAACAAGGCAAACTATTCGTTTTTGCAGGATATCACTGGTGTCCCATTCAGCCAACTCGATCAAAACCATTACAATTCGTCCGTTTCTTGCTCCCAGTTTTGGATGGCGCGCATGACGACTTGCGCCGGGGGATCCCAGCCGCCGCTGTCATCGCAGACAAAAGCCCAGAACCGATCGCCGCTGCCGCAGGGAACAGGCGCGCTGTATCGCAGCGTCAGAGGTCCGCGGCTGCCCTCATGCAAGTCGAGTTCGGCTGCCGAAATCTCGCCGGGATAGACGCCGATCCACAGGCTGCGCTCCCCGTCGCTCAGGCGGGCCCAGCCCTTTCTGAAAGCCCAGGCCAGGCCGGTGCCGCCGTGCCAAAAGTTCTGCACCTCAACTTCCCCGATATTTTCGAAACGGTCGCGTACGATGACCACAGGACCCGGATCGCGGCAGAGCCGCACCTCGCGTTCGACAAAAGCGCCGGCCGGCAGTCCCGCATAACAGCCGGTGAGGTCGATGACCGCGCGCTCTAGTTTTCCCGATTCTTCACCAGGCACCGTCAATCGCGGCGCCCGCCGCGTCTGCGCCTTGCCGCCGATTACCGGCGCGTTGTGCGCCGCAGGGCCGATCGAAAAATCCTGCTCGCTGCCTGGCCGGTACTGTTGATAGCCGGGATCGGTGATCCAGAACCT
>JAVEVM010000046.1:0-10125 GCA_034005055.1 Desulforhabdus sp.
TGAGTCAGATTCCCACAGTACTTGACTCTTTTTTAATCATTTTCTACCGCCTGAGCTCGGACGCAATGGCCAATTTCTTGCTCGGCACTCTCATCCTCGCAATGATTTCAGTGGTAGTGGGAGAGCTCACCCTTTCTCTGGCGCTTCGCTTCAATCGTCGACACATCCAGGGAATGGAGGACGAATTGGAAAAACAGCACCAGCTTTCCATGGCCGCCCTGCAGATCCAGGATCAAAAAGGCTACAAGGCGTGCAATAAGCAAGCAAACGATATGTTTGGCAAGTATTTCTTCAATATGATCGCTTACAGCGCCGCCTGCCTCTGGCCGGTGCCTTTCGCGCTTGCCTGGATGCAGACTCGCTTCTTGGGTGTCGAATTTCCACTTGCCTATCCGCTCTCACTCGTTTGGCCGTCGACTCAATACTTCACGATTTTTCTTTCACTCTACATCCTGGCCAGAATTATCTTCAAGCACCTGAGGCCGTATCTGCCTTACTTCAAGCAGGTGCAAAAAACTCTTGACCTGAGCGCCGAGATCAAAAAGCAGCCATTAAAGGCTTAGTCGCAAATTGTTGCCATCCGGAGCCCGCCTTTTTTCGCCAAACAAGGGGGTAAGCCGGGCCAGTAACGACAAGGGATCTTGTGCCGCCTCCTGAGAAGGGGACCTCATTGCGCAGAGCTTCGAGCCTTCCCGCGACGGTGATGATCATTCCCGAATTGGTCCTGCATGCCGCGACCTCCTTTGGACCTCCCCGACGGCCATGTCCCTTTCCCTGGTGCGTCCGCCTCGATTTGCATCCACGAGTTCGAACAATTCATATAGATTCTGATCTGCTGCGGCTTCCGGCTCCCGACCCCTGTATTCCCAGGTAAACCTATTATATTGGGTGAGACAACAAGTACTGTTATACTTGCCAATAATGGAGTATTTGCTTTTATGGTCGCATACCCTCCTGGCTTCGCGGGAACCGCAAGCGGCCCTGCGCCAGACCGATTGAGAGCGCGGGCACGCAGCAGCAAAAGCCGGACACTGTAAATATTAGAGGAGAAAACGCGATTATGCCTGTGATTGAAAAATTAGGTCACATTTTTTCCAGGGCCTTTTCTCCTGGTACTCTCATCCGCAAGAAATACCAGGCGTTTAAATCTCTGCTGGAGCTTGACGATTTGAGCCATCGCCTGATGGCAAGGCTCGAACAGATCCACTACGAGGGGAAAGCAGTCGATTCATGTGTGGTGCGGAAAACCTACGAGGATTTGGCGCACGCCATCTCAGGAATGATCGAACAGCTTCGCACCATGGCGCCCTCCCGCTACGAGAAACTGTCCGAAGTCTTTCACCGCATCGATGCGGATATCCGAACCGCACTGCTGCGCGAAAAAATAGATCGAGCGGAGCCTCACCTGCTGATGCTCGATCAAATCCCCGGAGATTCCGAGTTGGTGGTGGGCGGCAAAGCCGCGAATCTCGCTGCCATCTCAAGAGACCTGCAGCTGCCGATACCGGCAGGCTTCGTCATAACGGCAGGCGCATTTCGCCATTTCATGGAATTCAACCAGCTTGAAGCCAAAGTAGAGGAAGTCCTGGCAGAATTGGACATCGATTCGACCGTGTCGATGGGACTTGCCTGCGAAGACCTCCAGGCGATGATCGAGGAGTCGCGCCTGCCGGATGACCTGGAACACGCCATAGTGGATTTTCACGGTCGTTTGACTAAAGACCGGGATCGAACCGTTGCCGTTTCCAAGCGCAGCAGCGCAGTGGCGGAAGATTCCACCTATTCGTTCGCGGGCCAGTACCGATCGGTTTTAAACGTCAATCGAGAAAATCTTGCAAAAGCCTACAAGCTGGTCATAGCCGGCAAGTATTCGGCTAAAGCCATATCCTACCGGGTCAGGAGCGGCTTGGCGGACCACGAGACCCCGATGGCTGTTCTGGTAGTGGAGATGGTCGAAGCAAAAGCAAGCGGAATTCTCTATACGCGAAAGCTCTTCGCGGCCTCAACGAGCTCAATGACCCTTTACTCCGTACGGGGCCTGGCAGAGCCGCTGGTGCGGGGAACCCTGGCACCCGATGTGATTGAGCTTTCCAGGGAGCCGCGGCCGACAATCGTAAGAAAGCAGTTGGGCTCCGCCAAAAGCAAAGCCGTTGCGGCACCCGGAGGGGGAATCGAGCTCGTCGATCTGCAGCCGGATGAAGCCGCCGTTCTCTTTCCAGATGATGATCTTGCTCTGCAGTTGGCCGAGTGGGGATTGAAGCTTGAAGCTCATTTCGGTGTTCCCCAGGACATTGAATGGTGCCTGGATGAGAAGGAAAATCTCTTCTTGCTGCAGACCCGTCCGCTCCGTTTGGAAGCCGAGAAAGCTTCCTGTGAAGCGAGCCCGGTGGAGGTGTCCAACCCGGTACTCCTGGAGGGAGGCGAAAAGGCTGCCTCGGGCGTTGCCACGGGAAAGGTTGTACGCGTTTCTTCCGGCACAGATTTGCACAGAATAACCACCAAGACTGTTTTGGTTGCACCGACCACCTCTCCCGTACTGGCTCAAGTTATCGATAAATTGGCCGCAATTGTGACCGATGTCGGCTCGGTTGCTGGGCATCTCGCTTCCGTGGCCAGGGAGCAAGGAGTGCCCACTCTGGTCAATACCGGCCGGGCAACCGGGGTGCTGGAAGAGGGAGAGGTGGTAACTGTCGATGCGGACCACCAAAGAGTTTACGCAGGCATGGTCGAAGGACTTGGCCGAACAGCATGCGATTCCAACGGCATCAAGACCGACAGCCCGTTCCGCAACCGCTTGCGGCATATCCTGGAGCACACATCGCGGTTGAATTTGACAAATCCGGGGGACCCCGCTTTCACCGTCGAAAACTGCAGGACATTAAATGATATCTTGCGCTTCACTCACGAAAAAGCCATTGAAGAGATGTTCTTTCTCAGTGAAGAGGGTCGCGGCAAGGTTCGAGGCGCCAAGAAGCTCAGGAGCGACATTCCCATCTCGCTGTACGTTCTGGACCTTGGAAAAGGAATTCAGTGGGCCGCGGAGCGCAGTAAGTACATTGATTTGACGGATATCACCAATCCGGCCATGAGGGCGTTGTGGGAAGGTCTGAGTCACCCGGCCATCGACTGGTCGGCCTATCCAAAACCCTTCGACTGGCAGGAATTCGATCGAATCAGCGCCGGCATTGTGAATGTTGAGTCCCAGATCCTGGCCAGTTTCGCATTGGTTGCAAGGGACTATCTGAATGTCAACATCCGTTTCGGCTATCATTTTGTGGTCATTGATGCGGTTTGCAGCAAAGAAATCAACAAGAATTACATCGCACTGCGCTTCGAAGGAGGAGGGGCCGATTTTAAGGGGCGAGCCATGAGGATAATGTTTTTGGCTCATATTCTGGAAACGCTCGGCTTGGAGGTGCACCCCCAGGGCGATCTTATTACGGCTCGGGCACGCAGACCTTCACCTTCGGAGTCACGAAAAAAGCTGAAGAAAATAGGCCGCCTGCTTGGCTACACGAGGCTGCTTGACATTCAAATAAAAGATCGCGGTCAGTTGCAGGAGCACATCGATAGCTTCCTTCAGACGAATGCAGAAGGTTAGCGCATCTCTAGGAGAGTTATATTTGTAATAGTTGGGCAAAGTTGAAGAACTTGGACTTTACGGGAAGGAGTTAGAGATGCAGAGAGATTTGAGCGATCTGGCGCTTCTCACCGACCTATATGAGCTGACCATGGCCGCCAGCTATCACCGGCACGGGATGTTCGCACCGGCCACCTTCAGTCTGTTCATCCGCGAATATGCACCACACCGAAGCTACTTTGTCAGCGCCGGATTGGAAGAGGTGCTGCAGTTCCTGGAATCATTCCGGTTCCGCCAGGACGATCTCGATCACCTGGAGAAAACCGAGCGATTTACATCGGACTTTTTGCATTATTTGAGTCAGTTGCGCTTCACGGGCGACGTTTACGCGATACCCGAAGGACGCTTGTTCTTCAGGGATGAACCGGTCCTCGAGGTGACAGGTCCGATCATCGAGGCGCAGATAGTGGAGAGCTTCGTCATCAATGCAATCAATCTGCAGGTCGCTATAGCCTCCAAAGCCGCGCGATGCTTCCATGCCGCCGGAGGAAGGGGCCTGGTGGATTTTTCCTTGCGGCGCACCCAGGGGACCGACGCAGCTATGAAGGTAGCCAGAGCAAGCTTCATCGCAGGGTTTAAGGGCAGCAGCAACGTATTGGCTGAAAAAGCTTATGGTGTGCCGGCTTCGGGCACCATGGCCCATTCTTTCATCACCAGTTTCGATGAGGAGATCGATGCCTTCCGGGCCTTCGCAGAGACCTTTCCCAAGAACACGGTGCTGCTGGTCGATACCTATGACACTATAGCGGGCGCTCACAAGGCGGTCATCGTCGGCAAGGAAATGCAGGAGCGCGGCGAGGCCCTTGCCGGGGTGCGGTTGGACAGCGGGGACATGGTTGAGCTGAGCAAGCAGGTGAGGAAGATCTTGCGCGAAGCCGGCCTCGGCAGTGTGAGCATATTCGCCAGCGGCGGCTTTGACGAATTTAAAATCGCCCGCTACATCCAAGCGGGCTGCGAAATCGATGCCTTCGGCGTAGGAACCAAGATGGGAGTTTCCGCCGACGCACCTTATAACGACATGGCCTACAAACTGGTTCAATATGACCGGCGCCCCGTTTTGAAACTGAGCACCGGCAAGCAGACCCTGGTGAGTCAGAAACAGGTCTTTAGGATAAGCGAAGGGAAAAGATTGGCCAAAGATTTCATTGCTCTGAGGGATGAAGAGCTGCCCGGCGAACCGCTCTTGCGGCTGGTCATGCAAAAAGGGAGAAGGCTTCAGCCGGAAGAGCCTTTGCGCGACATACAGGAACGCTTTCTCGGGGAATTTGCCTGTCTCGACGACGACTGCAAAGCCCTCAAGAATCCAGCGAAGTATTCCGTCGAGCTGGGGCCCGCATTGCAGAGATTACAGGAAGTAATTATTGAAGAAACCAGGCAAAAGGAGCTTGGCGAAGGCTCGTAGAAGCATGCCCGGGAAAAGCCTTGGTATCGCTTTCCGTCATGCTGGCATGATGTCGGAGGGAATGGCACTCAGCTAGACATGCTCGAGCAGTCTCCCAGCAGGAATGCTACACTCAGATCCGAAGCAAGAAAGGAGCACGAGATGTCAGAGACCGTGCACACATCACGCATACGGATTGTGCGGGAACGGGGTCCTACTCGCAGGGCCGTTATTGAAGGATTTGCAGAGCCCATCTATTACGGCGTTCATGGCGGAATCAAGAAGTTTTACAAGGTCGAGCCGGCGGTGGAGCACGCGGCCACTCTTGACCATATGGTGGCTGCCACTGCGGCCTGAATGATGGGAACACTGGCCGCGGAGCTGGCCGGAAAGAAAATTCGTACCTTCGAAGATCTCTATTGGGCAGAGGTTGAAGGAAAAATCGAAAACGTGGAGAATATCCTTAAAATAACGGAAATACACGTCGACTATCACCTCAGAGTCCCGAAGGAAAAGGTGCAGGACGCAAGGGATGCTTTTTCCGTGTACCTGAAGTCATGCCCTGCCGCTCAGAGCGTCATCGGCTGCATCCGCATCGTGGATCACCTTGAGATTGAGGAAACAGCCTCTTGAGCCTTTGTCGGGAATGACGTCCGGCAAACATTCTCGCACAAGCTCCTGGACGGCTCGGCAATTCCAATATCGAGACTTGGGCAAGGGTCTCCAACCAAAAAAGAGACTGCGGCGAAGCAGGATTACTCATGCGCAACAAGCGCAAAGGAATCGGGGCGAAGCAATAACGTGTTAAGGGAACAAGGCGCCACCGATCGTAAGTCTGAGGGGACTTCCAGACTGGCTGCCCTGGATGGATTCAGAGGTTGGATCATGGTCCTGATGGCGGTCGATCATGCCAGGTATTTCATCGGCCGGCGCTTTCCAGCCGAGATTTGGGGCACCCCGCTTTTCCATTACGACGATGCCGTCTCATTTCTCACTCGCTGGGTGACTCACATTTGTGCTCCCGGATTCTTTTTTTTAATGGGAACGGGCATGGTGTACTTCCATGCAGCGAGGCGCCGCATCAACTGGTCGGAGGCGAAGATATTCCGCCATCTGGTGCTGCGCGGACTACTGCTGGTGGCTCTGCAGCTGGCGGTCGAAAATCCGGCCTGGACACTGCGCGGAATATCCACGTCCGCGAGCTTGCCGGCAGCAGGCGGGACATTCCTTATCTACGCCGGTGTTCTGTACGGCCTGGGTACCGTTATGATTTTGTGCTCTGCTCTTTTGCGGGTAAAAGATGCCCACCTCATAGCTGTCAGCCTGTTGACGATTCTAGCGACGCAGCTCTTTCCGCTTCTGTTTTCCAGCCCAAACCTGCTGGATTCTACAATCCTCGTGCTCCTTTTCTTGCCCGGCAGATGCGGCCGGCTGCTGGCTTATTATCCTCCGGTCGCCTGGGCGGGACTCTCCATTTTAGGAATGATCTTTGGCCGCGAGCTCTTGCGTGATCAGGGCCGTACCCTGAAAAGGGCTCTGTCGGCTTCAGCTATTTGCCTCGTTCTTTTCATTTTGGTTCGGACCTGGGGAGGGTTCGGCAACATTCATCCGCCCGCCGCGTTGAGTTGGATGGGTTATCTTCATGTTACCAAATATCCGCCGAGCCTTGCCTTTATCCTGTTGACCATGGGTCTCAATTTCCTTTGCATTTTTGCGTTATCCCGGAGTGAAAGAATGCTGCAGAACTGGGGCGGTTTTCTGCTTGTCTTCGGTCGAACTGCGCTCTTTTTCTACCTGGTGCATTTGTACGTTTATGCCCTGCTGGGCGCCGCGATCGGCATAAACCGCTCTACATCGGTCGTTTATGCGAGCTGGGTGCTTGGGCTTCTGCTTCTTTACCCGGTGTGCAAAGGTTACGCCCGCTTTAAGGCGCACACGGCGCCTGATTCTATCTGGAGATTCTTTTGAAATGACTGCAAAGATCGCCCATCGAGCAAAGCATGAGTGCGCGGCAGGCAACGCCGTTTTACCGTCCTGATTGACTAGGACTTCCATTTTGCACAACCCAGGACTACCTATCCAATTTGCCGAGCGCCAGATCTAGATGCTTGCAAAGCTACGGTGAAAATTGTTTGCCACTTCTTCTAGGAGCTTGTCCGAGAATGCCTTTTTTGTCATTTCAAACGGAGCGTAGCGTAGTGAGAAATCTGTAAAATCAGACACTTGCAAGCACAAGATTTCTCGCCTTCGGCTCGAAATGACAGTTCTCGGACAAGCTCCTAGCAACGCTATGCAGCAGAACATCAAGCATGCAGGGGTGGTTAGAGGCTACCAACCACTGTCCCTTGCCGACTCTCGATTCTGACCATTTGCTTGCCCGAGCATAGCGTTGCAAGAAGCCTTAAAAGCGGGCTAGAGTCCAATCGCGCTCTCTTCTTTTTCTATGTCTTCCAGCGTCTTGAAAACGTACCTTGCAGGCCAATCCGCGACCGACCCGCACAGAGCCACTGCAACAGCGGTGGCTTCCAGTATCTCCTGACGGCTTGCTCCCAGGCCAACAGCACTGCTGACGTGATACTCAATTCAGCCGTAGCATGCCTTCGATATGCTGATTCCCAGGGCGATAAGCTCTTTGTACTTCTGCGAAAGAGCGCCGCTTTCAAGCGCTTCCGTTTCAATTCTATCCATGGCCTGAAACGTCCTTATCCCGCTTTTTTGCATCTGCAAGTAATACTTCTCTCTCAGCTTTCTAACTTCGTCCGTGTCGATAAACATTCTTTCCCTCCTTCTTGTCTCCGAAAGCTTCACGTCCAAGCTCGCTCAGGCGCAACAACTTCTTACTTCAGGCTCCACTCTGGAACAGACTTCGCGGTACTGGTTGAACACTTTGCCTGCACAAACCGCCATCACAACAGCCTCGATAACTCCCAGTTCTTCTTCCGAAACGCCCTTTCCGCCGGCCATTGCGGTAAGAATCTCCATGCATGGATAGCAGCCGACAGCCATCGCCGCACCCATTTCGATCATGAACGTCGTCTTTGGATCTATCACACCATTTTCAATCATCGCGTCGTGGAACTGCTTGAAGCTTTTTTTCAGATTCTTCGGCATCATGTGCATCTCCTTTCAATTTCATTGCAGGTTGTTGTTTGACTGGAAAGACATTAAGGCTTGACCGTGACAGTCTATCGATATAGGGGTATACAGAGCCCTAAGTATCGAATCAAACGATTTGTTTCGATTCAATCGATCAATTTTTTTGATCGAAAGGAGACCGGGTGGAGATACGCCAGCTTAGAACATTCCAGAAAGTGGCCAGGTTGCTCAGCTTCATTCGAGCGGCAAAGGAGCTCAATTATGCTCAATCCAGCATATCTTCGCAGATTCAGGCACTGGAAGAAGAGCTTGGAGCGCGTCTCTTTGACCGCCTTGGCCGGCGCATCCTGCTGACGGAAGCCGGAGTGCGGCTGCTGCAGTATGCCGAGAAGATACTCGATCTGTCCGATGAAGCCCCGGCTGGAGTGATCGGCGCCAAGGAGTTGAGGGGCTCCTTGACGGTAAAGGTCCCGGAGACGGTCGGTGTCCACCGACTGCCGCCGGTCATCAGCCGGTTTCGCCTAAAACATCCGAAGGTCCGGCTGCGTTTTGTTTCCTGTTCTCATGAGGGGCTTCAGAAGGACCTGCGCAAAGGCATTACCGATCTGGCTTTCTTGTTGACCGAATCGATTAGGGCAGCAGATCTTGAAGCCGAAATCCTTGGAACCGAGCCCCTAATGCTAGTCTCCCACCCCAGCCACCGGTTGACAAGCCAATCGGCGGTTCACATTCGAGATTTGGAAGGCGAGACAATCCTTTTTTCAACGGTGGACTGCAGCTATCGACGAAGTCTGCAATCGGTCCTCGAGGCTGAGAAGATTCGCTACGACGGCGCGCTGGAATTCAACAGTGTAGAAGCTCTAAAGCGTTGCATTATGGCCGGCGCGGGGATTACAATACTTCCTGAAATCAGCGTAGCAGAAGAGATTTCTCGAGGGTTGATTGCTGCGCTGCCTTGGGCGGATGAGAGAATGGAGGTGGCAATGCTCATGATCTGGTATAAGGAGCGGTGGATTTCGCCAACCTTGATGGCCTTCATGGAAACGGCGAGAGAAGTATTCCGCAAGAGTTACGAAAGCACCTCAAACGATGCCCGCTGAACATGCCGCTGAGAAGCTCGCCAGTGTTGTCGCTTATCCGATAGGCGGCGTACAGAAGGAGGAACACAATGGAAAGCAATGATCGCTACCAAAGAGGTTGGGAGACGCTCAAGGAAGTCGATGGAGAAGCCGGCGAGCGTGTCGTTGAAAGCCTTAAAGATATTGCTCCTGATTTCGCCCGATTATTGATCGAGTTTCCCTTCGGCGACATCTATTCACGGCCCGGATTGGATCTGAAATCAAGAGAAATAGCTGTAGTCGCCGCCCTTACTGCTTTGGGGAATGCAGCCCCTCAGTTGAAAGTTCATATCAACGGTGCTTTAAATGTTGGATGCACCGAGCAGGAAGTTGTGGAAGTGATCATTCAAATGGCTGTTTACGCGGGGTTCCCAGCAGCACTCAATGGATTGTTTGCCGCCAAGGAGGTTTTTGCTGAAAGAGGCAAACTCAAAGACCGGTAGCGTTTGGGGGAAGAAAATGATGATGCTGCACGATGCCTGGAATTCAAGAGCGAATCCGAAAAATGAGATTGACGCCGGTGCCGATGTGTTGTGCCGCTTATCATTTGACAAATCTTCCGATTTGACTCAATGTTTTGGTTGAACCTGCCAGCATGACTCTGATCGTGAGGAGGCCGCGTGAAACTCCTTCTTGTTATCCTGTCGATTGTCTGGATTGCCTCGGGTACAAACATAATCCTTTATACCAACCAGGCAAGAAGCTTCCTCAGGGAGCTCTCCATGGACATGAACATCGGTTGTGGGCTTTTGTACCGCTCGCTGTGGGATTGCTTCTTCTGATCGGAGCATGCATGCTGCCTGAGACCTTCTGGATCGGTCTCGTTCTGGGAGCTATGGCACTGATCAAAGGCGCTTATTTCATCCTGGGTCCGTTGCCGCAGGTAAATT
>JAVEVM010000047.1:0-10044 GCA_034005055.1 Desulforhabdus sp.
TCTGTAAGAGTAGGTTATTTGTTCTCCCGCTTCAGGCGATTTCGCAGCAACCCAGTAGGCGACAATGTTGTCGTTTTTTTCACTATCGGTGGGAATTTGCACCAGTTCGACCCGGCCTTCTCCCCACTCGTTCTCGGGGATAATCCAGGTGGAGGGACGCTTGTGATAAAGAGCCTCCAGATCCTGGTAATGATCGAAATCGAGATCGCGCTGGAAGAGGCCGAACCCTTTCGGGTTATTGAGCTGAAAAGAAGTGACCAGCAATCTTTCAGGATTGATTAGGGGCCGCCATACCCATTCGTCCGCTGCGGTAGCGATTTGAAGACCATCGGAGTCATGTATTTCGGAACGAAAGTCATCGACAGGCCGAATGTTTTTGTTTTCTCCATAAAAAAACATGCTGGTAAGAGGAGCGATTCCCAGTTTTTTTACCGTCTTTCGCAAAAACAAGGTTGCAGTCACATCCATTATTGTGGGGCTGCCGGGCTTGATCCCGAACTGGTAGGCACCCGTCAGGGACCGACTGTCCAGCAATGCGAAAACTGTGATGGTGTCGGCCTTTGCCTGCGGACGAACCAGCCAGAACTTGCTGAAATACGGGAATTCTTCACCTGATTCTATGGCCGTGTCGATGGCCAGCCCTCTGGCTGATAAACCGAACTGCTGTTTGCCCGCAACGGCCCTGAAGTAGCTCGCGCCAAGGAAAACCACAACTTCATCGTAATACTTGCCGGTATTGATCGGGTAATGAAGCCGAAACCCTGCAAAACCCAAATCCGCGGGCAACTTGTCTTTGAATTCATTCATTCCGTAATGAAACAGATCGGGAGAAAAATGTACCGGTTTGACCTCGCCCGATTCAACTACGTTGATGATCACCGAGATGTTGTAAAAGGAGCCTGGATGAAAGAATTGAACCTCAAAGGGGATCTTCTCCTCCCGCCACAGTGCGTTCTCAGATTTAAACCGGATGCTCCGCCATTGATCGTAGTTGAGCTCTGAGAGAAATTCAGGCAGCTTATGCGGTTCTTCAAATGATTTTTCCGCAAGAAGCCTTGCTTCCTCCACTACCTGCTTGTATCGGAAGGATTTACTGGCAAGAGCAGGGGAGGGACTTGTTATAACAAGAAACAAGAGCACTACGCCCGTCAGCAGCTTCCCCCATCTACGCAATGGAGTCGACACCGCAATTGCAGTGTTCTTCAATTGGAACCGCATGGGAGCAATGCTCTTTGTCGTGCCACCCTGCATGTAGCTTTTCCTCCTTCTTGGCAATTAGAGTCGCCGCTGATAAGGCTCACTAAAGAAAAGAGCATCACCGCGACCAGGCATCCTGTCTGGTTACGATGCCGTCTCTGACAGCATCCAAGGCATAGCTTACTGCGGTGCTCAGCCTCTCGGCAGGCGTAAAAACGGGACTCTCGGGCGTACTCGACTCGCCATGCCCACTGATCGTTTCCACTGTTCTGGTACTGAAAGAAGAAATTTCCAGACTTAAATCAACGTCAAACCCGTACTCGGGTCCCCTGTCCCAGTGCGATACCTTTGTTATCCTGGGAATCGCTACAAAGTCATACCCCCTCATTCTCGGGTCTTGCTCTTCATTCATCTCCTTGGCTGTTGCTTCGCTCGGGACCGGCATAAAAGTGGTCGAGCTGAACGCGCTGCGCAAAAGCTTCTCCAGCAGATCGGTGACTTGCTGTCCCACTGGAAGACGCGTTTCTCTGCCTCCTTTATGCGAAAAGGTGTAGACGTATTGTTCCACCTCTTCTGGAATCATTACCAGCATCCTACCTTGTATCGGCTGCATGGATTGCCAGTGTGCCACAATTGTTTCGGTCGTTCTGGCGTGTCCCGTGGCAATGCCTGTTGAAGAAAGGAGCAGCAGGAGTGAAATCAGAGTGAGCTGCTTTTTGAAGAAAATAGTCATCGAGAACCTCCTACCTTCGATCCGTTGGAATTCCACTCAAGGTTTCCGGAGAATCTTTCCCATAATCATTCGGTCTTCCAATTGATCTCGAAAGGCCCCCTCCTCAAGGTTTCAAGCGGGCGGTCGTCTGCCCAGCAGTAGAAACACCACAAACAAAACCAAAAACACAAAGAAAAGAATTTTGGCAAACTCGATTGCTGCGCCGGCAACTGTGGTAAATCCCAATAGGCCGGCAATAAGCGCAATAATCAGAAAAGTCAAAGCCCAAGCCAACATTTCACATCACCTCCCTCTAAGTTGAATTCTGATGGTGTTTTTCAGCCGACTGCGATCTCACCTGAGAATTCCGAAGTTGTGTCGTCAAAAACAAATCAAGAATGGACGTGATTTCAGCAGTGCTGTTTATCCCTGTGCGGTGCGTCCAAATCGGCGTTCTCTCGTTGAGTTGCCTCTAGAGAATAATCTGCAAAGCCCCATGGGCTTTGATCGACCTTGTGAAAACAAGCAGATCCACCATTTGACTTCAAAATAAGGAGAGGTTCTCAATAGTCAAGAGCACGGCCTGCCCGTCGAATCAATCGTTCATTGTCAAACCGGGGCTGCAGAAATGGGGAGAAGGTCACGGAGGCCAGCCTTAAGAACTACTGTGGTCACTTTGTTGTATAAGCCCGCCAGAGGCCTCCCGTTTTCAGCTGGCTTCTGGCAGATTCCTGGAAGTGGCTTGCTTGCCAGGTGCGGACCGACAGGGTCAAATCGGAGCCGTCTATCGTCAAAAAACTATATGCATTGGGTTGGCTTCGGCGGCGGGTTGAGATGGCAGTACCGGATTGAATCGCCAGAATGTTATGTTGAATAGTCACGTAATGAGTATGAACGTTGCCTGAGTACGAAACATGTAAATGGCCAGCCAGTAACAACTCTATGCCGCACCCTTCCAAGGCTGAAAGGGCGCCTGCTGCCCGCTTGACCAAGGGAGTGGAAGGACTGGCGATGGGGGGAGTGAAAGGATGATGCGCCACCACTGCTTTCAGCAATCGATCCGGGAACGCACATAGGCGTCTCTGCAGGTGATGGATTTGATCAACGGAGATTCCGCCATTTTTCCACGACAGGGGACGGGTCGTGTTGATGCCGAAGAATGCTATTTCTTCATCGATATACTCTGGACTTAGATCCGGGGTGATATACTTCTTATACCGCTCCAAAGGGGCAAGAAAACGGCGCACAATATCAAAGAGGGGTATATCATGATTGCCAGGGACCACCAGTTGAGGAAAGGGAATGCGCTGCAGGTAATTGCGTGCTGCTTGAAATTGACGCCTGCGAGCCCTCTGGGTCAGGTCGCCGCTTACTACCACCAGGTCTGGCTGTAAATCCTCCAGGTCCGACAGCAAGCCTTCTGCAACATGCAGATCGATGGTATTAAAATGCAGATCTGAAAGATGGGCAACACGTCGCATGAGCATCCCGTCTATCTGACCGGTGACGGTCGTAATGTTGCTGGTTGCTGACTATGGCTCTCACTGCTGCAGTCGTTTGTCGCAGCCGGGGCGATGACATGGAGTGCTCGAGGATGAATGGTATACCGCAAAGGAGGTGCGATTGTAGTCACTTCACCGTCGATTCCAATCTTCAAACGCCGTTTCTTGGTTTCTATTACGATTTGCTTGCCTACTCGTGAATCGAAGTCTTTGACCTCATCCAAGGAATTGAATAGAGCGCGGGCGGCCAGTCCCAAAAAGCCGGCGGTAGTCGTATGGTTAGCCACATACAAGCTCAAAAAGCCTCTATTCAAACAGGTCCTGCGGATAGTAAAGAGTCCCGTCATGTATTCGTTGTTGCCGACAAAGACAAAGGGTGTTCTGCGATGCACCGTCTCTCCTTCAATCTCGACGGCAACATGAAAAAAAGGCAGATAACGGATTGCGCGTAGCGAAGCAAACAGGTACGCGAGCCATTTGCCCCGCCCCAAGCGCCTTTGTTGGGTATCTCGATCATGAACGATATGAGGATAAAGGCCGATTGATGAGTTGTTCACAAAATACCGACCGTTGACTTTTGCCAGATCAATCTGCTGCAGGGTGGGATGAGCAAGAAGCTCGACTGCTTCAGTGAGCAGCATAGGAATGTTCAAATCTTTGGCAAAATGGTTAAACGTACCAAGCGGCAAGACTCCGAGTGGAACTCCCGTACCAACGAGAAGTCCAGCGACGGCACCGACCGTTCCGTCTCCACCTGCAGCAATCACAGCGTCAGGTTTTTTGGAGATGGCGTGTGATACGGCATTCTCCAAATTCTGCTCGGCAAGGTCGATTATCTCTGCATCCATACCAGAGCTCTGAAAGGCCTCGGACAAGGAGGCAACGCCCCGTTGGTCTGCGAACGGGACCGATACCCCCGCCTTCGAATTGAGTACAGTAACCACCTTCATCGACTTCATATTCCAATATAAAGAAATGAATTTGGACGCCGCTTCTGCTCCACATGCCATGACATAGGTTAATAATCGGTCTTGAGGAGTCAAGGTGGGCCATGATGCCGGCCATTGCCTTGACCGAAAGCTCTCAACCCTTCCGAAGCTAGTGTGATCTTGAGGTGTGGACTCACTCCACAGTCATGCTTAAGGTTTGGATTATTGGTTGCTGCAGCATAACAGTCCTTGAATAAAGGAAGGGCGAATCCGGGAAAGGAGCCAGTCATTAATTCTCACAGGTAAAACAGCTTAGGAGGAAAAAATGAATATCCATCACTTTCGCAGTCTTCGACAAACGGGCACGATGGTAGCCCTGGCTTTTTTGGTGATTGCTTGGATAACTGCCGTGTATCCGTCGTCAGCAATTGGTGACGACAGAACAGAAGGTGTCCAACTGGTAGAGAAGGCACGCTTTACTATGGAGGACTTCCTGGTAGCAAAGGAAATGGGACCGTTCCGTGGTCTTCTCAAAACCGCTAAAGGTGTTTTCATTGCTCCTCAAGTGCTGGAAGGCGCATTCATTTTTGGCGTTTCGGGCGGCAGTGGGCTGCTGCTTGTGCGTGATGCGAAAACCGGCACTTGGAATGGACCTGCCTTTTATACCATGGGTGAATTTAGCTTCGGACTTCAAGCCGGAGGCCAGGCTTCCGATATCGTTCTCCTGGCAATGACCGATCGTGGTGTCAATGCCTTTTTAGCAGACAGCGTCAAGCTGGGAGCCGATATAGGAGTTGCATTGGGGCCCGTGGGAGCTGGGGCGGAAGCGGCAACTGCCAATCTTAGCGCTGATATATTGAGCTTTGCGCGCTCCAAAGGGGCCTATGCAGGTGTTTCAGCAGAGGGAGCCGTAGTGGCCACTCGAGACGGCTGGAACGCGGCCTACTACGAAAAAGAAGTCAGCCCCAGGGAGATCTTGATCGATCGAAAAGTGCACAATCCGCAAGCTGACACCCTGATAAAGGCGGTTACAATAGCGGCGGGAGCGAAATAATGCTGATGCTTTCTTGAAAAGAACCCTTCGATCGTGGGTTCGGACGGAAAGTTAGCGGCTAAGTACAATTCGGCAATTATCAGGAAACTGGAAAAGCAAGCCGGACTCACTGACATTCTCCAAAAGCATGAAGCTCTGATCGAGGAATTTTCCGAACATCCTTTGGTTGCGGGCAAGCGGGTGGCTTTGCTGCCTGATGGAAATAGTGCTTTTGCGGCGATGTTTCGAGCCATCTCTAATGCTCGCGACCACATCAACCTGGAAACCTTTATTTTTCCGGACGGCCGTATCACGAGCGCGAACCACTTCGACATTTACATGGGGGCAAAGCGCTTTGATCAACCAAACAATTCCTCATAGGGTTTCAGGGACTCTGCTTTGGAGAAGATGATCTTTAATACAGATAAGATGGGAACAGCCACCAAAACACCAGCCACTCCCCAAGCCCATCCCCAAAACAGAATAGATGCAAATACCAGAATGGGATCAATACTCAAACGGTTGCCCAGGACGGTTGGAGTAATTATCTGTCCTTCCAGGACTGTCAACATGGCAAAAACGGCAGGCGCAAGAGCAATGCGAAACCAGGTATCAAAAGTCAGGGCAGAAACAATTCCTAAAATGAAGAATGTTACTGCTGCACCGAGGTAGGGCAAAAAGTTAAACAGGCCGGCCACAACCCCCCACAGGATCGGTGTAGGCATTCCAACCAATGCCATTGCGCCTGCGGTTGTTGCTCCAAGCACGCAGTTGATTAACGTTATGGTTTGCAGATAAAGAGCGATTTGGCGCTCAATAGAGACCATCATATCGGTCCAGGTTGCAGCTTGATGAGGTAAGGCAAAGGTTTTAATCACCCGCTTCATCGTAGCCGGTCCACGCCAAAGCAAGAAAAAGGTCAGGACTATAATTACAAACAACACCATAATGGTGTTTTGAGTATGCGCGAAAAGCTTGCTTCCCAGGGTAGGCCCTTTGACGATCACCTCAGGCGTCTCTTTGCTCTCCAATTCGGCGAGATTTTCCAATTGTTTGGTGGTCTCCTGCGCTTCCTTAAGGGAATGCTTGATCTTTCGAAATTTGAATTCCAATTGTTGTCTGATGATGGGACCACGGTTGATCCAGTCTACGGCGGGATTGGAGAGGTGATAGACTGCAGTGCCAATCACCGCCACCGACGAAACAATCACAATTGCAGCCGCAAGGGCGGTAGGCAGCTTAAGCCATTCAAGACCGCGCACCAGCGGCTGCAATACGAAAGATAACAGCAAAGATATACATATGGGCAGGAGAAAGTCCCGGGCAAGGTATAAAGTGTAGGCGATCCCAAGGATCAATAGAAACAGCAGAATTCTTCTTTCGATTTTTCGGTCATGTTTCGAGCTGGAAGCCCTTTCAACCTGCTCTTTTCGGAGAGCAGCTGTACTTTGGCCCTCCTGCCTCTGGTGCCTCTTGGAATCCGTTTGTTCATTGGTCATGAAAGCTCATCATTCTCAGATTAAGAAGTGCCCACCCTTGATAGTACAACTATATCTAAACACTGCACCGCTCAAGGGGGATCAGGTAAAGCATGTATTTCCCCCATCGGAATGTCTGACCCGAATGCTACGTCGGGAGGTAAACGAATGGATCTACCTCTTTTGACAGCCGAATGACGGCCTTCTGAAGCCGGTTCATTTTGCTCGCTCGGGGCTTCATTCTTTGCTTTTGTGCTTCCAACGCTCGCTGATGCGCTCAAAGATGACATAAAACACCGGCACAAAGGGAATGGCCAGCAGGGTTGACGAGAGCATCCCACCGAACACCACCGTACCGATGGCGCGCTGACTGGCGGCGCCCGCCCCAACCTTGTACAACAATGGTGCCACTCCGAAAATGAACGAAAAGGAGGTCATCAGGATAGGGCGAAATCGGCGGCGAGTGGCCTCAATCGCGGCTTCAGTTATGGACATTCCTTCATAATGGAGATCGCGCGCAAATTCGACGATTAGAATAGCGTTTTTGCTCGCCAGGGCGATCATCAGCACCAGACCAACCTGGGTGTAAAGGTTGTTATCGTAGCCGCGCAGCACGAGTCCAAGCAGCACTCCAAACAGCGCCATCGGCACCACCAGGATAACCGCAGCCGGAGAGGTCCAGCTCTCATAAAGGGCGGCCAGTACCAGATATACCAAAATGATGGAGAGCGCATAGATAAAGTAAGCCTGGCGGCCCACCATCTTTTCCTGATAGCTGGTGGAGGTCCAATCGTAGGCTATCCCCTGCGGCAAGTTTTGAGCCGCCAGCTGCTCCATCAGGGAGAGTGCCTGGCCCGAGCTGAATCCAGGAGCGGCGGAGCCGAAAATAGAGGCCGCCGGATAGAGATTGTAGCGAGTTATCAGCTCTGGTCCCTGGATTCTTTCAACGTCGAGCAGAGTGCCGAGCGGCACCATTCCCCCGTCTTGATTGCGAACATAGAGGTTCTTGATATCCCGGGGTTCCAAACGGTAGCGGCTGTCTGCCTGGATATATACCTGGAACACCTGGTTAAACTTATTGAACAGATTGACGAAAGAAGAGCCAAGGTAGGCCTGCAGGGTGGTAAAAACACTCTCCAGCGGAACTTGCATGGACTCCGCCTTGGTCCGGTTGATGTTAAGGTAAAGCTGCGGGCTGCTGGTGCTGAAAGTGGTGGCCAGGCCGCGCAGCTCGGGTCGGGAATTCCCCAACTGTACGAGCTCGTTTGTCGCCCTCTGAAGCTCGGTCAAGCCGATGCTCGCGCGATCTTCCACCATTATTTGAAAACCGCCCGTCTGACCCAGCCCGCGAATGGGCGGCGGGATCACCACAAAAGCTTGTGCTTCCTCGATGCCTGCCAGATCGCGATTAATGCTGGCCACAATCGTTTCCTGATCCAATGCGCTGCCACGCTCCTCCCAGTCCTCATAAACCACAAAGGTGGTCGAAATATTGGGAAGGTTGGCGCTGTCCAAGAGTGAAAAGCCGCCGATGGTAACCCAGTTCGCAACGCCGGGTGTCTTCCTGAGAATGCCGCTGATGGCTTCAGCGACTTGCCGCACTCTCGGCTGTGATGCGCCTTCGGGCAGTCGCGCCAGCAAAACGGCAAAGCCTTGGTCCTCGGTGGGAAGAAAGCCTGTCGGCCGGTGCAGGAAAACCCACAGAGAGGTGTTTATGATGAGGGCGAAGACAATGAACATAAGAATGGGCCGCTTGACCATGCGGATGACCACGGCCATGTAGATGTCGGTCATGATTCCTAGTGCCCGATTGAACATTCTGAAGAACCAGTTCGGTTGCTTTTTCTCGCGCGGCTTTAGCCACAAAGAGCACTGAACGGGGGTCAAAGTAAGCGCGATGGTAGTGCTGATGATCGAGGTGGCGACAACGACCAGGGCGAACTGGCGGAAGATTTGTCCTGAAATGCCGGGCAAAAATGCTGCCGGCAGGAAGACCGAAATCAGAGCTAGGCTGGTCCCCAGAACCGGCCCCGTTAGCTCGCCCATGGCTTTAATGGTGGCCGGCTTGGGTTGCATCCCCTTTTCCACGTAATAGGCGCTGTTTTCCACAATAACAATGGCATCGTCTACGACCGTACCGATGGAGAGAACCAGTGCGAACAGGGTCATCAGATTGACCGTGAAGCCAAGCCAGGCCATGGCGATGAAAGAGCCGATGATGCTGACCGGTACGGTAGTGGCGGGTACTAATGTCGCCCGGAAGCTCTGCAGGAACAGCAGAATCACGACGAGCACCAGGATGCCCGCCACCAGCAGAGTTTCATACACGCCGGAGATGGCTTGTCGCACAAACTGGGTGGTATCGTAGCGAATCGCATAGGTGAGGCCTTCCGGGAAATTACCACTCATCTCCTCCATAGCTTCGTAAACCCGGTCGGCAACCTCGATGGCGTTAGCCTCGGGAAGGGCAAAAATCACAATTTGCGCGGACCCGTGGCCGTTTACGGCAGCAAAATTGCTGAAGCTCTGCTGACTTAGATCTACTCTGCCGACATCGCGCAGCCGCACAAGCTGCGGGGCTTCTCCCGTCGCCGTTTTGACGATGATCTGTTCGAACTGAGTCACATCGGACAGACGCCCCAATGCGTTCACGGTGAATTGAAAAGGCTGGTCTTGGGGGACCGGCGGGGCTCCGAGCTGGCCGGCGACCACCTGCAGATTCTGGCCCTGCACGGCGTTGAGGACATCGCCTGTGGTGAGGCCAAAGATCTGCATCTTTTCCGGATCAAGCCATACCCGCATACTGTACAGACCTGCGCCAAAAACCCTCACCTGGCCGATTCCCGGCAGTCGAGCCAGGGGATTTTGCAGGTTGATGACAGCGTAGTTGGAGAGGAAGATCTCTTCAAATTGATTTTCTTCAGTATATAGGCTGACCACCAGCAAGATGTTGGGAGAAACTTTTCTGATGGTAACTCCTTGTTGCTGAGCTCCAAACGGCAATTGAGACAGGGCGGTGTTGACCTGGTTTTGCACCAGAGCCAGAGAGGTATTCAGATCGGTCCCCACTTCGAAGGTGATCGTCAAGCTGTAAGAACCGTCGCTGCTGCTGGTGGAAGAAAGATAGATGGAACCTTCAACGCCGTTTACCGCCTGCTCAATGGGTACTCCAATTGTTGCTGCCACAACTTCG